>VGZN01000383.1 GCA_016872635.1 Planctomycetota bacterium
AAATGAACCGATTGCGGAGGAAACACCAAAGTTCGAGCGCGAGATTCGTCCGATCGAATTGCAGACCGCGATGCCCCCGATTGGACCCGACCAGATGCACCGTTCCAAACGGATTCTCTATCTGGGTATTGGCGGTACCGGTGCTGGGGCAGTTCAGCAGATCACTGCGCGATGCGAGTATCGGGATTCCGAAGAGGCTCGTAGGGATGAAAAACGAACGAAGTGCCTTTATATAGATACGGACAACCATGCTATTGAGCGAGCGTTAGACGCATCGCAGCCGATCCCGTTGCCCCATTCTGTGGTGCTCCCCTTGAGGCTAAACTCGTCTCAGTATTACCGGCAATCTACGTCACCTGATTTGCTTCGAATCAGCCGACGATGGATTTACAATATTCCAAGGTCGCAGAAGACTGAAGGGGTACGTCCGCTAGGGCTATTGGCATTACTGGATCAAGCTAGGACGTGCTTTGATCGGTTGGTTGACACGATCGATGAACTCGTCGGCGAAGAATCAGGTCGGCGTTCATTGACCGTATATCTTTTTGCATCAGCCCACGGGGGGACTGGGAGCGCCATGGTGTCGGAGCTGGGGTACATGCTTCATCAGATTTGCGCGGCCATGGAGATCGACCTCCATGTCGAGTTGTTGTTGCTTTGCGCAGATACCTCACAGTACCATAACGGCGACCTTGCAGCCGCGTCAGCATTCGCCTGCCTTAAAGAAATTAGCGAACACTTTGAGTCTGGGGGATTGCACACTCCTCTAGCTTCGCTCCCAGCATCGATTGCTGTAGATCAACCGCCGTTCGATTACGTGACTTTGGTTCCAGGGGGCGTTCTCGGTGAAAATGGTGATTGGCAATATGGTATTGATCAAGCGGTCGCGTACGCATGGGGGCAGGACCATACGGATTTAGGACATCGCTTAGCATGGATGCGATTGAGAGACAAGAAACGGCTAGATCAAGCCAATGACACTCAGGGGTTGCCTTGGTTAGGGACCATCGGATTGTCGTCGCTAGACTTGGCTTCCTTTTCCGATAGCGAAGGTTCAACCAATCGATGTTGCTTACTTGCGATCCAGGCATGGACCTCCCTTCTCAATCGCACCATTACGGATTTAGGTGAGTTGCAAAACAGCCATCCAACCTCCGTGAAAAAGCACGAGCAGACGGATTTGTTCTGGGTTTCAAATCTGTTCAGCGCCTGTGGTTGGGGAGCCGATGCTTGGGTTAAGCAGTTGATAGCGACGATTTCTTCCCGAAGTGCGACGGAGGGTAAGGAGCATCCGAGCACCCCGATTTCGGCGAATAAAATAACAGCCAACAGCATTTTTGGTTCCCGTATCCTTGAGCAAGAGCAATCGGATCTCGATGCGATCGCGGAAAAGCTAGCCATCGACAACACCGAGGGTACCCAAGCCGTTTGCGATCTATTAGAGAACTCCCGAAAGCGATTCTTTCAATGGATCGATCGAAATCTACTTGGGGATACCCATGGATGGATGCATTTCGGAATCATCATAAAGACCGTCTACGAGCGGTTGCTCGAAAATGCAAATCAACTACTGGGAATCGCTTCCGATCATTGCAGCAAGCACGATCAAGTTCTCGAAACGGCGTACGAAGGGAAAGATATCATTTCCCAAGAAGTGGAGTTGAAGCTGGAGGCACTCGCATTGGAGGCTCGTATTTACTCCCTTGCTTCTCAAATGCTCAACCGCTTGGCAGGGCACGTCAAGTATCTAGGGATCTTGTGGGCGAATCACGCGAAGCAACTCTCCAAAGACCTGATGAGTTCGTCGCAACCGATCATGGACAAGTTGAAGATAGCAGACAAAGACTTCAATTCCAAAACGCCAGACTTCGCGAAGTTAGGCAAGGATGCATTCACGCATGCCGCAAGCTCCTATTTGCTGGATCACACCCATATCCGTCTTCTTCACGCTTGGAGCATCAAGGGGGAATCGAAGCGGTACAAGCGGAGTGAAAGGGTGGAGCTGAAAGAGTTGTTCCCTTTCGTCAAGGCGATTATCGAGGCGACACAAAGGCAAAGCCAATATCAGGATTCGTACCAGGAAGAAAGGACAGAGTCGCCATCCACGATTGCTTCTGCGAGTGGGGCGACGTCTGTGGAAGTAAATCCTGCTAGAGACGGCGGTGATGTTGCAGTGCTTCGAGCAAATAAGGTGGAGGCAGGTCCCAGCATTTTCAGGGTGCGTCGTATGCTTGAAGTCGAGAATGAGGACATCGGAGAGGAGTTCGATCGAGTCCGATCGAAACTTCTCGAATACGGCGGACTGTTGCGCAATGTCTTGATGATCAGCGACGAGTTCAGCCAACTGCTCCAGGACCGGCATTTCAAGCAAGCCCACGAAAAGAGTGCAACGGTCATTTCAGACCCAATTTCAACGCATTGCACGATTTTGTCCGTCGGAGAACGACTCGACTTAGACACTGTTTTGGAGCGGGTCTATCACCCGACACCGAGCCTTCAGGAATTGGCGAACCGGATCAGTTGTCGAATGGAGTAGTGCTGGGCGCATCCACGCGACCAAAGCATCACTGCGTTTTCGGCGGAAACATCGCACCATGGCAAACGAGAAGGTGCAATATGGAATCGCAGCGAAGGAGACCTGGATTCAACGGGCAGATTCCCCAATCGTAAAACGATGCGCTAGAGGAGTAGACCACCTAGCGAGAGAAACACTCATCGCCACAACAAGCTGTCCCAAAGCCAATAGGATCAGTTTAGAAACTCGATCCGTCGTTATCGGACAAGACCTAGATCACACCGCCGTGGGTACGGTACGGTGTCATGTGGTCCGGTTGGTCAAGGAACCAGAAGCGTTCCCATTCCTGTACCAAGGCTCTGAGGTTTTCCGAAGTGAAAATCAGTTGCTCCGCTCGACGCGAGGGAAGGGCCGAGTAAATCGGCAAGGCGCAACCAACCGTAGGAAGTGCAGCCAACGATAGCAACAAACCCATCATGACTCGACGTCGCATCTGTTCTTACTCCGTGAACTGTTTAGCTTTCGGAATCGTTTCCTTCGGTAAGGGTATCTAGATCACTGTCCAGGTCCGCGTCCAGTCCGGCATCCAGATCTCCTGCTGCCGCCGCGTCGCGAATCTTTTGAGCGAGCGGTGTTCCCTCGATCGAGTTCACACGCTCCTCCATGATCTTTCCAGGTTTAAAGCTGACCACGAATTTCTCGGGTACTTCAACCTGCTTGCCGGTTCTCGGATTGCGAGCCTTTCGAGCCGCCCTTGGACGGACTTGAAATACCCCGAAATTCCGCAACTCAATCCGGCCTTCCTCGACCAGCGTCGCTACGATCGAATCAAACGTCTTTTGGACGATCTGCTTGATCTGCTGCTGGTTGAGTCCCGTCTCGTCGGAAATCGTTTTCACGATCTCTTTCTTTGTCACGACCGAACTCCTACAAACTTCAATGCAACCTAAGTCGTTTGTGCAATAGACTTTACTGCATCGAAGTCTATGGGACTGAGTCGCTCCCGTCAAGGCGCTCAAGCAACTGCTTGGGCCTTCACGAGGTACATTCCAGAGAATCGATAGAAATGATTTCGGACGCATAACCCGCAAATCTTGACATCTTTCCGCAGATTTGAATCGAATTAGCGTTCAAGGAAGGTGTAGGCATTGCTAGCAGCCCCGTTTGTCGCGGGGGATCGGAACCACTCGATGGAGGGGGGGAGGTTCCCTAATTACCTAGTTTCGCTAATGCCTCACAAACTCGTTCAATTTCGGAGCGGCTTACATCGAGGTGCGTAACCATTCGGATGCTTTGCTTGCTAAATGCCATGGCAAGGATTCCTTCGGCTCGCAGCTGTTGGACAATATCTGGAGCGGTTCCGACGCTCGGATCCACTTTAAAAATCACGATGTTGGTTTCGACATCGCTTCCGAGCAGTTGGAAGTGCTTTGAACCGAGGAGGGCCTGTGCAAGCATTTTTGCATGCTGATGATCCTCGACGAGGCGATCTATTTGGTGGTCAAGCGCGTAAAGAGCTCCGGCAGCGATGATTCCGGCTTGTCTCATTCCCCCGCCAAATAGCTTGCGGCACCGACGCGCTTTGGCGACGAATTCTTTCGAGCCTGCCAGGCATGAGCCGACGGGTGCTCCCAAGCCTTTGCTGAAGCAGACGCTTACTGAGTCAAATGGTGCCGCGAGTTCCCTCAGAGAGTATCCTGTGGCGACTTTGGCGTTGAACAGACGAGCTCCATCCAAGTGCGTGTTTAATCCCTCGCCATGCGCCCAGTTGCAAATCGCAATTACGCTATCGAGAGGGAATACTTTTCCTGCCCCACGGTTATGAGTGTTTTCCAGGCAAACCAAACGCGTTCGAACCGTGTGATCATTTTCGATACGGACCCATTCTCGGATTTGGTCTAACTCGAATACTCCTTGCACACCTGGAACGGTTCTAGCCACGAGCCCGCTTAATTGAGCAAAGGCACCTTGCTCATAGTTATAGATATGGCATTCCGTTTCGCAGATGAACTCATCCCCTGGGACGCAATGAACCCTCAGCGCAATCTGGTTGGTCATCGTCCCGCTGGGCATGAAAATCGAGGCTTCCTTTCCCAAGAGATCTGCGGTTCTCTCCTGCAGTTGAACCACCGTAGGATCGATGTCGATCACATCATCGCCGACGCTGGCACGCATCATCGCGTCGAGCATTCCAGGCGTGGGTTTGGTAACGGTATCGCTTCGTAAGTCAATCATGAGAGCATCAATGAAAAATAAATATCTTCGACAGACGTAGGCTGTAAAACGTTCGGCGAAAGCTTACCATGAAGCCATTCATGAGGGTACTCGTTCGTCCGTGTTCCCGTCGCGATAATCTTTCGAGGGTATCACCCCCAACTACCCCTAAGCTGCCCAAGTGAATCCCGCTGCTCCTTGTTCCCTACCAGATTTCATTCTGCCTATCCATACATTCAGTCCCTAAATTCATTCAAGCCTTAAAATTCCAACTCCGTGTGACCTACCACGAAACGAGTGTACGATGCGTCCATTGCCGATTGAGTCGCTGATCCGATCTGGAACCAAGCTTTATCTGGATTCGATCGATCCGGAGCTGGTTGTTCAAAATATCGAATGGGGGGCAGTTGGTGCCACGAGCAATCCAATCATCATCTCGAATTTGATACGTACGGGTCGGTTCGATTCATTGATCTCCGATCTGATCCGTTCCGGTTTGGGCGATCATGACATTTGTTGGAAGGTCACCGACACGTTGGTCTCGTCCGCCCAGGAGCGGTTCCATGCTATCTGGGATGCTACCCAAGGTAACGCT
>VGZN01000384.1 GCA_016872635.1 Planctomycetota bacterium
TAGCTCCATCGAGTCCAACCGTAGTGGCCAAGAGTGGAACCATGTCGAATGGATGAAGTGACCGCTTGATGACACAGCTATTCCGAATCGGCACTACGGCCTGACGAAGCAACGCTACCCGACAGCCATTTTGCGTTGTCGCTAGCAAGTGCGGGCCGTGAGATGCTTTCGCAGGTTGAACTTACATTGTTGAAAATCACGAAAGTGGCTTGAATGTTCTACCACGCGCCGAGCCGCAAGCACTTTTTATTACTTTTCCGCAATCTTTTGCGACACACTCGGTTGGGGCATGGATGGTGTGGGACTCGCCGTCAGCGGAGAAGCAAATGCGTTATGCTGTTTGTTTCAATGGCTATTCGACTAGCAAAGTCCAACGCCGAACCTCAGCAAACACCATTCAGGGAGCTACCCACATTTCCAAGACGTACCTCAAGTTGCAACAAAGCGAAGGCTTCGTGATTGAAGCAGCTGCTCAGATCTATGCTGCGTACATTACCTCGGGTCGGCTCAATGAAGAGAACAAAGAGTCGTTGATGAAAGAAGCAATTCGGGACGCGCTTCGAATCGCACTCACCGTCGATGAAACGATCATTGCAGAGAATGAACCTGGCTAATCGAGAGTGTGGAGGGGGGCTGTGAGTAACTGCCTTGGGGATTTGAGTTGGACAGCACGATACTCGAGTCTACTTCGAGAAACGATGGCCGTCGCCTTATTTGCAGGGGTGCTAGGCGATACTCTCGGATTCTCACAGGACAAATCCAGCTCGGCCGATCATCTGGCTGAGGTCGACTTCACGACGCGTGAAGACCAACAGCACATGCTCGATCAACTCGGAATCGCGAGGCTGCGCCGACCAACGATTTCCGTCGAGAACCATCACAGACTAGATTCTGGGACGCTCGAATTCAGCGTCGATGAAGCGGTAGAACCTGGAAGCTGGAAACAAGCCGAGTGATCGAAACTCGCTAGGGCTGCTTTGAGGAGTCCTGCGCCCCCTCAGGTATTGGATCGTGCCCGTGGTCGGTAGTGCTTTTGAGGATAGGGTCGGCACCTTGGACGACCAATCGAATCTTATTCTCCCCTTTGGAGGAAACCGTAAAACCTAACTCTGAGGTCGAATAGGCACTATGCTTGCGATGCACGACCCCCATGATGCTCGGCCGGTAGTTGGGGATCTCCTCCGTCGGAATAAACTGGACAATGACACAACGGTGATCCCCAGCCACTGCACCATCGCCGTTGGTGTACGTGGTAAGCTCAAAAGTACCATCCGTTGCAATGCTGCCTCGAGATTGCACGGAATGCTGGACCGATTTGGTCTCGATGGTTCCAACCTTGACCGGACTTCCATCGGCAAAGACGACTTCGCCCCGTACTGGATATGTTTTCAATCGCCCACTGTTGCAACCGATATTCATGAGCAACGAGAACCCGCACAACAAGCCGATCCGTAAGGTGCGAAGGGTGGACGCAGCAAGAACAGAGCAAGGCTTCAACAGGGTTTTATTCATTCCGACCTTTGTCTCAATTCTGATTTCCAACCTTGCCAAGGAGTCCCATTACTCTTGATCGGCGACGGGTTGACCATCGCCGCGATTGCACAATCGGCCTAGGGTATCGGTATCGATATTCGCGTTGATAGCGCGAACACTTCCGTCCGCGACCGCAAAATGACAATATCCACCGTGCCAACTACCCCATCGTACGAGGTCGTTGCCTTCGCCCCGTAGATCGGTTGCTATCGGCACAGTTGGCCCGCCGATCCTAGCCATGTTGTAAAGATTATCGCCGTTGAAGATGAACGCGTCTTGCGGTGATTGTCCAAGCTTGCCAATGGGAACGTGCATTTCACCCACCAGCATGGTATTGCTCAACCCATCGAGAACATGGCGATGCGAAATACGATCCTGCCACCCCATCGGAACGCCGTTCACGCAGTTTGCACGACTAGAAATAATAATCCCTGTTCCGTTCCCGCCGTAATTGAAGTCGGTTGGCAACCCCGAGGAACCGGGAGACAAATCACCGTGATTCGCTCCGTAATCTCCAACGGCGCCCGATGCAGTACCCCCGCCACCAATGGGAAACTTGCAACCGCAAGGAAGGGTGATCCATGTTGTCCCTCCATTGACGAGATTGCCTTGGCCTTTGGCATCTCCCGCCGATCGGCGCGACGGGCAACAATACATGGGCAATGTTCGAGTTCGCACATCCTCGGGATGGTTGGCGTACGGGACAGAATAATCCCACATATGCTCCACGTTCTTCGCTTCGGCGTAAGGCATGATCCGAACCAGCCAGGTCGTTTCGGAACCACCACACGACAGCGAAGCTGGGTCTCCCGGTCGTGGCTGGTACCGTGCTGGCGGGTAACAGGCGTTTGCATTGACGAACATGTCCACAGCCAACGAAATTTGGTGCAAATTGTTTTTGCAACCCATCGCTCTCGCCGACTCGCGGGCCGCTTGGACCGCCGGCAGCAAAAGCCCAACCATCACCCCGATGATCGCGATCACGACCAAAAGCTCCACGAGCGTAAAGGCAGTTCGACGCCGAGCCATCACTTCAAATCCTCCCGAAATAACCCAGGAACCAAAGGCCTGTTTACTTAAAACCCTTCGTTTCCCTCACAATCCTATTATGCCGGTCCGCCGAGTCATAAGCAAATGCAATCTTTTTGCTGTCGATTTATCAGCGCATTTGAATTGACCAAACCATCCCGCAAAACCATACTTATCAGATTCGAAAACCGTGAACATTCCAAAGGGCGATGCGTATTCCCCAGATGTGCGAGCGTTCTTTCCATCCCATTGAGTGGGTAACCGAGCAGGCAAACCGTGTTTTTCCTCACTTCAAACTGGTTTCGTGGAGTCGTCCTAGCGACATACCTCCTCGTTTCCGCGTTTGGGTTGCATCTGCACAAACTCACGGGATGCCATCTGTCGGGGTGCGATTCTCAACCGTTTCCTGGGGCAATATGCACTCACGACGATGAGCCCTTGGTACCGGGCCAGTCACAATTAGCGGGCCATCCGCACACAACCGGCCATCCGCACTCAGCCGGCCATCGCCATACTGGCCATCACCATCATTGCGGCGACGAGGGGGTTCCGCCCTGCGAGGAATCCGTGGTTCACTGCCCATCAACGGCGAGAGACCAAGTAGGACAACTCCGTTCGATCCATACGCCGAGAGGCCAAAAACCTTGCCAATGGAGAGGCGGTCGTTCCGAGCATTGTTCCGTTTGCGACCAACTTTGGTCGATCAGTCAGTATGGCTTTGCTCTGTTCGGTTCGATAGCGGTTATTACCCTCGAAGCGTTTTCTTACCTACCTCTGGAAACGCCTGCGGATTCGAAAACGGCACACATCGAACCGGCGTCGCGTGGTCCGCCAGCCTGCCAATCGGCGTAATTCTCGCATCGTGCTTGTAGCACCATCCATGCCTGTCTCATTCGCTCCGCCACGTCGACGATGCACCACGGTAATTCTTCACCGTTTGCTCGTAGCTTGTTGCCCATTCACAACCAAAGCTCGCAATTCGAGACTGCCATGTCTATCTTTAAATTCGGCTGGTTACCCAGTGCGTTCCATCATGATTTTTGCCCTTGGGCAAACGCTTACGTGTACTGGCTTAAACGACCTATAGGCTGGGTCGTTCTAGCGTTCGCGTCTTCGTTGCTTTTGGGAATCTACGTATCACCTCAAGCATTTACCGCAAGCGGGGCAATTGCTGCTGTCGGAATTATTGGTTCATTTTGGCCATGGATCTCAACGCTTGGTCTCAAGGGCGAATTGGCATGGTCCCCTTCGCGTTGTGAGCAATTCGACACCATTGAATCGACATTGACAGTAACCAACCGATGGCCATGGCCCGTTTGGGGAATGGTGCTCGAATCCGACGATGCGATATCAGGTACTTGTGGCGATCAGAAAGTTCGAGTCAGCTTGAGCCGAATTCCTGGATTGAGCAAAAGCCAGTTCCGTTGGAATTGCTCACCCGCTTTTCGCGGTATTTATCCGAAGAACTCACCAAGGCTCTCGACTGCATTTCCATTTGGGATTTGGTCCTGCAACCAACCGCTCCAGGTCGCCGAATCCTTGGTGGTATGGCCGAGGTTGACCCGTTTGGTTGATGTTCCATCCAACGCTGGTAATCAAGTGCTAGGGATTGGAGGAACCAGAGATCGTTCTGGAGATGACGGAGATTGGATCGGCGTGCGAGCATACCGCCCCGGTGATTCGCTTCGACAAGTCCATTGGGCACAAACCGCTCGGCGAGACAATCTGGTCGTTTTCGAAAGACAGTCTCGGAGCCAACAATCCGTCCGCATTCAGCTAGATTCTTCGGCATTTGCGGAGGACACCCCCTGCATCAACGATGCGATGGTGCGAGTTTACGCCTCAATCGCAAACCATTTCCTCTCCCACGCATGGAATACCATGGTTGCAATCGATGCTCCATGGACATCTTTGCATGCCTGCAATCGCACAGCATGGCTAGACCAATTAGCGGGATGGGAACCAGTGCACGGTCCAAAAACAGCACCAGCGACACTTCCACCGATCCCAAAAAACCAGTCGCTTTCAATCCTCATCACTTCCGCAAGGCATTCGAATCACAGCGACCCTCGATCCTCCCAAGAGTCGATGCCATCCCGTTTTGTGCTATCGGTCAATGATGCTCCAGCCAACCTTTCGACTTCGGGTGATTGGTCAAACGATCATCCCAATGTGTGGACGATTTCGACAGGAGACAACTTTGAAGAATCGTTGCGACACGTTTGGCGTGAAATCTGCCAAGCTAACCTCGCCCATGGAGCTACATGCGTATCATGACTATCACCAACGCAAGCAAAACATGGACGGTCTTCGTACTAGCGAACCTAGCCTCACTAAGCATTCTTTCGCTCCGTCTTTCGGGATCATCCGATCGCATATGGCTATCGTGCGAATTTGCGGTGGTTTGGTTTGTAACCTTTTGCATACGCTGGATAGCGTCCCGTAAAACGAAGGAATTTTCGCCTCAAGTAGAACCCGCAGCGAGCGCATTTAGCACGTCGCCGAAAGCGCCGTTGTGGCGGCTCGTATTGGGGATGCTCACCATTCTAACTCCGTGGCTATCTAGCGTCGTCCTGGTACGACTCCACGGAAGCAGCGGTGAATCCAATGAATTGATTTGGCTTGCGATGCTTCAGTATGCAGCCCTGTGGGGAGCGGCAGTGGCAGAGCGGGATCGAAGCGAATGGCTTTCGTTCCTCATGAGTTGTTTTCTTGTGATCTTCGGACTTGCTACTTCGGACCGCCCCAACATGA
>VGZN01000385.1 GCA_016872635.1 Planctomycetota bacterium
CACCCCGGACATTGCCGAGGGAGCTGTCGTCCGTGAACAGCAAACGCTCCTCATGATCCCCGATGTCGCCAACATGCAAGTCAAGGTTGGCATCCATGAATCCAAGATCGATCGCTTGAAGGTTGGTATGAAGGCCAAAGTGCAACTTCAAGACTTGGTGTTGGAAGGCACCGTCAGTGAAATCGCCGAGGTGACACGCCCAGCAGGCTGGTGGACCGGCAACTTGGTCAAATACGACACCAAGATCAAGCTGGATCCACATCCTAGTTTAAAACCTGGAATGAGTGCGATTGTCGATATCATCCTCGCCGAACACAAAGACGTTCTCACCGTGCCCGTTGCCGCTATCGTCGAAGGTGCAAACGGCTTTTTCTGCTGGGTGCAGAACAACGATGGCGTCAAAAAACGAGCGATTCGAATCGGCGATACCAACGACCAATTCACCGTGGTTCTCGACGGACTCAATGTCGGCGATGCGGTTATCCTCAACCCGCTGGCTTTCGTGGAAGAAGCCCAAGCGATCGCGATCGATCCAGCGAGCGAGAAAGATAACGCCGCTTCAGCGAAAAAGGAAACCAGCAAAGAAACGAACAAGGAAGCCAGCACAACCTCAGCGAACTCAGGCTCGTAATGCTGGCTGCGTTCTCTCAAACCTTCAAGCTCGGACTGAAGAGCTTGATGCTCCAAAAAATGAGGTCGGCCCTCGCCGCCCTCGGTATTTTCATCGGGACCACTACTGTCATTTGGTTGGTAGCGATGGGGGAAGGTGTCAGCTACCAAGCCCAACAGCAGATCTTGGAACTGGGCGCCAACAACATCATCGTTCGCACCATCGAACCCAAGTCGAACACGACCGGCGACAAAAATCGCGTCAAGAGCTACGGACTCCTGCGATCGGACTACCAACGCTTTCTGTCCAATATCCCATCGATTGTTCGAGCGGTCCCCATTCGTGAATTGCGCCGCGAGTTTGCTGCAAAAGGTCGCATCCTCAAAGCCAACTTGGTCGGGTGCGCGGTGGATCATTTCGATCTCAATCGATTGGAGATCGCCCGAGGACGTTGGATCAACGCAGGGGATGATAGCGAAAATGTCATCGTGCTCGCATACGGTACCGCCAAGCGATTGTTTCCCTTTGAAAACCCAATAGGTCAAAAGGTTCGCGTCGAGAGCGATGTCTACACCGTCATCGGGCAAACAAAACCCCGAGGAGCCTCCGCTGCTATCGGCGGTAGTTTGGAAGCCAGAGATTACAGCTACGATGCGTACATCCCACTCGAGACCTTTCGCCTTCGCGTTGGAGACCAGATCATGACGCGGACCGGGGAAGGATTCAATTTCCAAGGGGAAATCATCGAACTAACGCAAATCACACTCACCATCGCCAATATCTCCATGGTCGATGAAACCGTGGCTATCCTCGAACGGCTCCTGAAAAAGTACCACGATCAAGAAGACTATGCGGTCGTAGTTCCGAAGGAACTGCTTCGACAAGCGGAACGGACCCGCTCCATGTTCAATGCAATGCTCGTTATCATCGCGGGAATCTCGCTATTGGTAGGCGGTATCGGGATCATGAACATCATGCTCGCCACCGTGACAGAACGCACACGTGAAATCGGTATCCGCCGCGCACTCGGTGCCAAACGTCGCGACATCATCCATCAATTCCTCGTAGAAACCCTAGTTCTGACAGGAAGTGGCGGCTTGCTCGGCGTTCTTTGCGGGCTCATGTGTGGCCCGATCTTTCATTTCGTACGCTGGTTGCTGGTTCAAATCTCGCCAGAGCTTTTACCCCCAACCATCATGACCTTGGAACCGCGAATTGCGCTCTGGTCGGTCCTCCTCTCGGTGTTCATTTCCCTAGGCGTTGGACTTTTGTTCGGACTGTACCCGGCCCGACGAGCCGCAGCCATGAATCCGATCGAGGCCCTCCGGCACGAGTAGAGGCTTCAATAGAGAGGCTTATCAAACAATCCTCCCGGTGCCAAATCCCAGCTGCCGTTGAATGGGTTGGTAACACACGATCCCCTAGCGTCGTAATTCCTTGCGACAATCGGGATCAAGCGGGGTTTCAGCCCCGACCTGATCGATCGGGTGATCAAAAAGATATCGCCAAACAGCTGAGTGCAAATAGCCTCCCTGCTTGTCCTTAACGGCGGCTTTGCCAGGGGTGACACAACTATGTGCCCGTTTTTCGTCCCCGTTCACATCCGCGCTGGTCATCAAGCGGCGCGAGTTTTCAAACGGTGGCCCCACCAGATCCACATCGATCAAAGGCCCATACTTGTTAAGCCCTAACAATTCCCACGATCGGCAGTAGTGATCGCCTGTCCAACCGGTATCCAGTACATGGGAGAAGCCAAAAAATCGCTCCTTGGGGGTCGCCGACGGCAACGCTTGCCACGATTCATATTGATCTCTAGGCCCGCAAAACATCACCACGCGGTCCACCCGCTGATGCATTGCGAATCTTGCAGACGTTGTTGCACCATGGGATGCGCCCGACATGATGACTTTGTCCCAAACCACCGATTGATTCTCAGGACTCAAGTACTCATCCCACATTCCGTCAGGGTCCTTTTTCGACAGCCATCGTAAAAGCTCTAGAACCCGATGCTGCACTCCGTCCGGCTTCGCTATCGCCACCAACTCGCTGAAATCCTCTCCCGTTGCTGCCTCCAAACGAATTTTTCCTAAAGCATACCGATCCTCCGGCGGTGGTTCTTTGCCGAAACGGTTGAACCATCCATTGGCATAGTGAACTCGAAGCACGTGGAAACCTTCATCAGCCAAGAAGTGGAACAGTTCGGGGCTGTACCCCATCATCCAAACCACTAGCCGCTTTTTGACAGGTACAGAAGGATTCCTGCAGGCGTGGCCCACATCCTGCGGCTTACCATCTTTTTCAAGCAGAAAATCGATCTCCGGGTACGATCGAACTGCGGGATCCAGTTCACTCGCCCTCGCACTCAACTCGACACGCACGGATCGATTGCGATCTTGGGCCATGCTCATACCCGCCATCAGAACCACAAGTAGAAAAAACCCAAAACCAGAGATGAGCCAATTACGCAGCATGCTTGTACTTTCACATCGATCAAGTTGGATCGGGTTGAGTCCCCGAGGTCTCTATCCTACACTCTACCGATGTAGATTGCATGCGGCCCACGTTTCCATCCCAACTGCCGCATTAAGGCCGCCTCAACAACGCCTGCCTCTATCAAACCTTCCAACGCCCCCCTATACCCGGCCGATTCGTAGAATCATTCCCAAGTTTTTACTGTTTGTATCGTGTGTGATTGCCAAAGAATTTCGTGAAACTATTCTTCACCGATCGATTTGTTTTACCGTTACCCGAAGGGCATCGATTTCCGATGTCGAAATATCGATTGCTGCGCGATCGATTGGTTGGATCTCCGATCCATCGTGACGACGTTTTTCTTGAGCCACCCGCAGCCACGATCGACCAGCTCAAGCTCGCGCACGACTCGGAGTATGTCGATCGCGTTGTCGGTGGTCGACTGACGGAAATGGAGTTGAAACGGATAGGTTTTCCTTGGTCGGAAGCGATGGTAGAGCGATCGCGCCGAAGCTCCGGTGCCACCCTAGCTGGGGCTCGGGCTGCACTAACCGAAGGAATTGCTGTGAATCTAGCAGGCGGAACGCATCATGCGATGCGCGGTGCTGGAGAGGGTTATTGTGTTTTCAACGACGCCGCTGTGACCCTGCGCACTCTCCTCGCCGAAGGAGCAATCCGACGAGCGTGCGTGATCGATTGCGATGTGCATCAAGGGAACGGGACCGCCGAAATCCTGGGACGAGATCTTGAGGTCTTCACGTTTTCGATCCACTGCGCGAAAAACTTTCCGATCCGGAAATTCCCTAGCCACCTCGACATCGATTTGCTCGAAGGAACCGAAGATCAGGAATACATGGATCAACTTCAACAAGGGATCGACACGGTGCTGCAGCATGGCCCCTTTGATCTTGCGATTTATTTAGCAGGCGCCGATCCGTTTGCTAGAGACCGGTTGGGTAAGCTTCGGCTCACCAAAGACGGGTTGCGAGCCCGCGATCGCTTGGTTCTCGAATCGTTGAAAAGCAATCGTATTCCAGTCGCCATCGCTATGGCTGGCGGGTACGCACCCGATGTGAATGATATTGTCGATATCCATGAAGTGACCATTGCAGAATGCAAACGGATCGCTTGAACGCGTATTCCAAAGCCATTCGCGTTGGACGTAGCACTACGGCTGTTGTAAGCAGCAAGGTACTTAGCCAGTGGTGTGGTGATCGCTAAGAATATCATGCTCGTTGTCCCGGGTTCCACCATCCCTAAAGACACCGACGGCTAGCGACAACGTCGCTCACCAATCACGATATTGGCTCATGGATATGCGATTACTACCAAACAACTTTTTCGGCCGGAAACACCGGGCCTTCAAGGCACGTTCTGCGATAGTCCCACTCGCCATCTTCTTGGCGAATCTTTGCCACACACGTAAAACAGATCCCAATCCCGCAGGCCATCGGTGTTTCTAAGGAAACCTCACAAGGAACACCGTACTTCGCCGCGACCTTGCCCACGCCTTCCATCATTGGCTCAGGGCCGCAACATGCGACTCGCACGGAATGATTCGATCGCTGCAGCAATTCTTCGAGAACATCGGTGACTCGCCCCCGATACCCCATCGAACCATCCTCCGTCGCAACCCGAACCTCGACACCACGTGCGTCAAATTGATCGAGCCCCGCGAGGTACTCCGACGTTCTCGCTCCGTAGCACAACGTGACTCGCTTCGCATACCCACTCGGCGCTGCTGGCTGACCGTACGATTCCTTGCCCAGTGCGGCGCTCGCAAGCGTTAGCATCGGCGTGATTCCAACGCCACCCGCCACTAGTACCAAATGATCGATAGGCGAGGTGCTAAACGGGTTTCCTAAAGGCCCCCACATCTCGACTTTATCTCCAGGAGATCGACGCGACAGCGACTGGGTGAACTTACCCTTTACGACATAAACCACACTGATCGCATCGCGTTCTCCGACAGCATTTCGCGATACGTCATACAAAGCCAGCGCTCTTCCGATCAAGGGATCATTGCACTGGGCAAGCCGGACCATGAAGAATTGCCCAGGAACTGTCCTCAGCGCAAGCTCAGGTGCCGAGACGGTTAATTGCCAAGTGTCGCGCGCGATGAGCTTGTGAGATAGTATCTCTGTCGAGATAAACGAAACTGCCGTCGCAGCACGGTCGCAGGTGGAAGAGTGAGTCATGCGTTAGAGCTTAAGCCTTACGAGACTTC
>VGZN01000386.1 GCA_016872635.1 Planctomycetota bacterium
GCTCGAAGAGAGGTATACCGCGTACCCAGGACTCAACCTGACTCGTGAAGTCCTCTCAGGGCAAAATTTCCGTAGCGACAAGCAAGACGCACAAACACAGATGCTCGAGATCCAGGTCGTCGATGCGGCAGATAGTATCGCCTACGATGCGCATGATGTGGATGATGCGATCAAGCTCGGATTGCTCTCGTGGGACCAATTGTCCAACCTCGCTTTGGTCCGACGAGCGCGCGGAATCGTACCGCTCGATAAGACACCCGAGCAGCACCGACGCCAATTGCTCGTTGCTGGATTTGCAGATGGAAGATTTCTTGACCTATTCGCAGCAAATACTGGAGCAGGCGCATGGGCTCGATTCGATTGGAGTCCGTGAGGTGCAATACACCTTGAGAATGTCCCCGGGGTTCGAGGCCGAAAAGAAGGAGCTTGAACGGTTCTTGTTCCAAAACGTCTATCGCCATCCTCGCTTGATCGATGTTCGGCAACGTGCAGCAACGCGATTGCAGCAACTCTTTATTCTTCTAAAGGCATATCCAGAACGGCTTCCTGAGCGGTTCCAGCGGCTCGGGGCGGAATGGGGTACCGAACGCGCCATCGGAGTCTATTTGGCGGGAATGACGGATCGTTTTTGCGACGATCAATACGTCGCCATGGTGGAGATGGGCCGATCTCAAGCTGCCGACTGGAGCTAAATTGCAGGGATAGGAAAAAATATTCAAAAAACGAGGTTCGCTGACCAAGATCGCTCGTTTCAAGCCGAATGCAACGTATCATAAAAGCGGCGGAACGTCGGTTGTCGCGAGCTCCTAGACCCAACCGATTTTCAAAGTTTTGGCATTCCCCCACGACGAGTCAGGCACCCAAGTTGGCAAATATTGCTAACTCCCTTTGTTAACACCGAGTAAGTAGAAATGCAGTACGCACGATTGAGTCGCACCCGAGTGAGTCGCTTCCTAGCTAGTTGTCTTTTCGTCGCGATGGCGGCTCAACCCCTCTTCGCCCAAAGGCCGACTGCTCCGAAGCTGTTCTCGAACAAGACGCTCGCCTACATGCGTATCGACGATACCCGCGACATGAAGGCCAAACTCGAGTCGACGGGAATGGGAAAGATGATGAACGATCCCCAGATCTCGCCCGTCCTGGGGACTTTTTACTCAACGTTTGTCGGGCAACTTCAAGGGATGCAGGATGCAATCGGATTGAATCTGGACGAACTCCTATCGGTTCCCAATGGTGAGTTTGCGGTTGCATTGGTAGGAACCAAGAACGACCCAGCCGTCGCTATCTTGCTCGAAGCCGGTGAGGAGATGCCCTCCCTTCAGGTCTTGTTGGATCGAGGACGCCAAGCCACCGAGAACAGCGGCGGAACGTACGAGGAAAAAGAAGTTGGTCGAATCTCGATCAAAAGCTTGGGACGCAATGACCGAAACAATCGGCTTTACTACTTCATCGATTCAGGAGTCATGGTGGCATCGAATCGTCCGGATTATGCGGAGCAGCTTGCTCTGGTCTGGACCGGAAACGGAATCGATCACAAACCGCTCGCAGACAACCGCGACTTTACGACCATCATGAGTCGTTGCGTTGGTACTGAAGGAGAGCGGCCTCAGGTATCCTTTTTTGTCGACCCATTGGCGTTCGTCCGGGAAGTGGGCAAAAGCCAGAGCGGTTCGGTCGCGATTTTGGCTGCATTGAAGACTCTCGGAATCGATGGCATCAAAGGGATCGGAGGTAGCGCGATCATCGCCCCCAATGAGTTTGATTCGATCATCCATGGTCACTTGCTGCTCAATAGCAACCGCCAAGGCATCATGCGGGTGATTCGTCCTAAGAGTGGGTCGACGGAACCGGAGCCATGGGTGAGCGAGCAAGTCACCAGTTACTTTACGATGAATTGGGACTTTGCCAAAACGTTTAAGGCAATCGAGGAAATTGTGGACACCTTTGGTGGCGAAGGTACCTTGGAAAGCCGAGTGATCAGCCAAGCCAATCGGTTCCTCGGGATCGATCTTCGCAAGGAAGTGATCGAGCAGTTGGACGACCGATTGAGCTTGGTTCAATTGATTGTTCCACCCAAAAAGATCAATAGCCAATCGAACGTGTACAGCGTGCACGTCAAAGATCCATCCAAGATGAAGACAGAAGTGTTGCCGAAGATCTTTGAGAAGATCAAAGGTCAAGGTCCAGGTCCAGGGCTTAGTTCCAAGCTTCTGGGTGACACCACCATCTATTATGCGGATATCAGTCAAGAAGCGAGTGAGCGTGTTCGCAATATTCGCTTGCCCCAACCAGCCTTCTGTATTTTGGGCAAGGAGTTGATCGCGAGCGATTCACTGGCAGCGATCGAGGAAATCGTAAAATTCGAATCCAGTGGTGATGGTCTACTCGCCGATTCGATCGAATTCAAATTGGTACGGGACCGAATCAAGGCTCAGTTGAAGAGCAGTGAGATGTCTGTCCTCGCGTACCAACGACCCGAAGAAGGAATGCGGCTGATGTACGATTTGGCGACCGACCCTGATAACATCGATAACCTTGAGCGGATGTCGGAAAACAATCCGTTTTTCACAGCCTTAGTCACCGCCGTTCGCAGCAAGAAACTGCCACCGTTTGAGGTGATTGCCAAGTACCTCGCGCCAGGGGGTGCGTTCTTGGTCGATGAAGAAACGGGTTTGCATTACACCGGCTTTTCGATGCGCCGCGAGTAGAATCTGGAGTAGAATCGGATGGCCGTGGGGCGGTCAACTGACTACACATCGGTGTTCGGTCCCGCGGCGTTTTCCTTCCTGCGACACCGCTTCCATGCGGACTTCATCATCCACTTCACGAGTGTATCCCCCCTATGCACAATCCTGCATCGAATCCCAGCATTAGCGGATCCAACCGCCGATCCTTCCTCACACGCTCCGCGGTATCCCTCGGCGCTGCATCTGTACTCTCTGCGACCGCGGTCCAAAGTGGCCGGGCAGATGATAAGCCGCAGTCCGCACCATCGAAATTGATCACACCCCCTGAAGGAAAGCGGATCCTGCTCTCGTGCAAGCTTTCGATGATCAAGGGAGATATCGACGGTAAGCCAATCACGCTTGCCCAACGATTGGGATTGGCCAAACAAGCGGGATTCGATGGAGTCGATTTTGATGAAGCGGGTCGATTCACGGTAGACGAAGCACGCGCTGCAGTCCAAGAATCAGGTGTGTTTTGCCACAATGCGATCAACCATGATCACTGGAACAAACGGCTTACCAGCGCCAGTGAAGATGATCGAAAAACAGGGGTCGCGAATATCGCCCATTGCCTCCGAGTTGCCCATGCGATTGGCGGTAGCGGCGTGCTGATCGTGATCGGTCGAGGAGCAGACGGGCCCGAATCTGAAATCAATGATCGAGCTCGTAACGAAATCAAAAAGCTGCTCCCGCTCGCTGCGTCGCTCGGCCAACCGATCTTGTTCGAGAACGTTTGGAATCAAATGCACTACGACCACGATTCTCCGCCAGAACAAAAGCCGACTCGCTTCATCGAGTTTGTGGATAGCTTCAAGAGCCCTTGGGTTGGGATGTACTACGACATCGGCAATCACTGGAAGTACGGGCAACCTCGGGAATGGCTCAACGCTTTCGGCCATCGTGCGGTTAAGCTCGATGTAAAAGGATTTAGCCGGGCGAAAAATAAATTTGTCGATATCACCTCGGCAGAAGACGATCTGCCGTGGGATGAAGTCCGCAAGGGTCTCGATGATATCGGCTGGAGCGGCTGGACCACCGCAGAAGTTGGTGGGGGCGGAGTCGAACGATTGACCACCGTTCGCGAACAAATGCAAAAGGCGTTCGGTGTTTAACGCGACTCTACGATAAGACTACAGATTGCGAGTAGCTCGCATTGTCAACCACAAGCTCGGGATCGCCGCTGCGGTTCCGAGCACCAACGCCACGCTCGCTTCGCGATTGCGAATGCCATAGTGCAGCAACTCGAACATCCGCATGGCGACAGTAGTTACGCCAGGAGGTTGGACGAGCATATAAGTGGCGAGATCCCCAAAGGAAATAAAAAAGGTGATCCCAAGGCACGTCAGGATGCTGCTGGTGGCGTACTTCAGCCAAATCGATTGTTGGGTCCACCATGGCAAGGATCGGTCGGATGCAATCAAATTCACAAACCGAGACTCATAGCGCCAGCGACTGATAAGCATCATTCCGTAAGCGATTGGCAAGCAGCGAAACTGCAAGGCTAAGATCGGCCCCGCCAGTGTCCGGTCGGCGATGAAGCTCCACGTGCTTGGCAACAAACGCGCAAAGAGTTGTAGCACGGTCAAATTCACCAAAGGGCCGGGCAGGGAGAGAGCAAAGCCCAATAGAAATAGAAGGGCGATCGAGACAATTCGCGAGCGGGGTACACACGTGGTGAAAGCGATAAGCAATAAAGACAGTGCGACAGCGATCCCGCAGCTCCAGATCGCCAGTTGAAAGCTCCAACTGAACTCGGTGTAAAAGTCGGCAACATGGACCATCGATCGGAGCGACTGTGCAACGCTCCAACTGCGTATCGCTCGCTCGTCGACGACACGAGATTCCCATCCAATGCGAGTGAGCAAGCTTGCGAACGGAAGAAGCGAAGTTGCAAAGACGATTCCCCAAACTCCCAAGAGCCAAAAGGATCGGCTGCGGATGTTGAATACGGAAACAGGAGTTCCAGAAGGTACACTCGATGCGCCAGGCCCTGCTGGTACATTCGAGCTCGCATCGATCGAGTTGCTTTCTTGGTTCGCTACCACCGATGGGGCGGGGGATCGAAGCAGCATAGCGGCGGCCAAACAAATGCCGCATAGCGTGGCGAGTAGCAGGCTCGCGACGATCGGAACGCTTCGCAGTTTGCCGAATTGAACTTGCTGGTAAACGCTCTCGCACAGGGTGGGTACTTGGAACAGGTTGGTAACCACCATGTCGTTCTGGGTCGAGCAGAACGTCCATAGCGATGCTGCGAGGATCCAAGGAAGCAGTTTACGTAATAGAATTTGGCGAAATGCGAACGCCGGTCCCAATTCCACCAGAGCTTGTTCATAGGCTGCATCCCGAGCTCGTTGCAAGCCGAGCGCTGCAATAAAAAAGCAGTAGGGAGTTGTTGCTGCGGCATGGATCCAAACGACAGCGGCGATTCCGTACCACGGGTGCTTTGCGGCGTCGACTTGGCTCAGCCGCAACCAGCCTTGCGAACCGAAGCCCGCGCTCCATGCGGTCGCTTGGACGTATACAGGAACCAATAAAAAGCTGGCGAGCAGAGCAGCTGCGATCCGCCAGCCA
>VGZN01000387.1 GCA_016872635.1 Planctomycetota bacterium
ATTGCATGGCCGCAACTCCTCTATGGTCGCATCGACAATGTCAACGATTCGATTGACCACCAGACCGTAGGTCCGTGCGTGCTCTTCGTAAATGATCACATCCATCAATCCATCACTCGATGGTGTTGAATCCCGGATTCCCAGCGACTCGCACAATCGATTCAAGGGGAGAATACTGTTTCGATACTGAACCACTTCACGATTGTCAGTTCGCTCGATTTCCTTAACGGGGATCTTCTCCAATCGGGCAACCTGCGAGATAGGCAACGCTAAACGTCGGTCCTCGCTGGAGCAGAGAACCATTTGCCGAGTTGGGGTGAGTTGAGCATTTGCCGCACTCGTCGACGAATGGTATCCCATTCGGTTTGCACCCTTGGATACGATGGTGGACTTCGACGCCAATCCCAACACGTCGAGAATCAGGGCAACCTTTCCATCGCCCATGATTGTTGCCCCGGCGAAAACTGGAATATGCTTCAGCAGCTTGCTCATCGGCTTCACGACGATCTCTTCGGTGTCATTGATGCGATCGACGACAAGTCCAAATTGTCGACCGTCCACACGGAGTACAACGATATTGACCGACTCGGAGATATTTTCATCACCTGCAGACTTACCCAAAATTTGATGCAGGAATACCAAAGGCAGAAGCTGGCCACGCAGACGATAGACGGGGGTTCCGTGAATCCATTCGATTTGGGTTTCCGATGTCGTCGTATCGACACGA
This sequence comes from Planctomycetota bacterium, assembly GCA_016872635.1. Classification (GTDB taxonomy): domain Bacteria; phylum Planctomycetota; class Planctomycetia; order Pirellulales; family Pirellulaceae; genus JBKCUI01. The sequence continues at coordinate 728 of VGZN01000387.1, forward strand.
ACCAATTCCGAGAGATTGACCTGAGGAATCGCGAATCGGTTTCCATTGTTGGTGATGATCAATGCCGGAATGATCGCTAGGGTGAGTGGTATCTTGATCTTGATCGAGGTCCCGAGTCCCTCGGTCGATTGCAAATCAATCGTTCCACCGATCTTTTCGATGTTCGTTTTGACAACATCCATCCCCACGCCGCGCCCAGACACATTCGAGACCTTGTCCGCAGTCGAAAAACCTGGAAGAAAAATCAGCTGAGCGGTATCGTGGTCGCTAAGCTTGCTCGCTTGATCCAAGGTGATCAGCCCCTTCTCAATCGCTTTGGATCGAATCTTTGCGAGGTTTAATCCCGCGCCATCGTCCGAGATCTCGATGTTGACTTGACCTCCTTCGTGGTAAGCTTGTAGGTACAAACAACCTTCCTCAGGCTTGCCCGATTCAGCTCGCACCTCAGGGCGTTCGATACCATGATCTACCGTGTTTCGAACCAAATGCGTTAAAGGATCTTTGATCGCTTCGATGATTGTCTTATCGAGTTCCGTATCCTTGCCTTGCATCTCGATTCGAACCCGCTTGCCACAAGTCTCAGCCAGGTCTCGGACCAACCTCGGCAGCTTGCCCCAGATATTCCCGATAGGCTGCATTCGGGTTTTCATCACCCCTTCTTGGAGTTCCGTGGTAATCAGATTGAGTCGCTGCGATGCGCTGATCAGGTCGTTGTCCGCTAGTTTTCCCGCAAACTGCAAAATTTGATTTCGAGCCAGTACTAACTCACCGACGCGTGTCATCAGTTTGTCGAGCAGAGAAACATCAACTCGAATGGTACTTTCCGACGCGGATGGCGCGGAACTTTCGACATTGCTCGACGGCGATAGTTTCACAAGAGGAGCCTTCGCCACACCCGATTTAGCAGCCGCGACCGCGGAATCGGTTCCCTGCTTTGCCTTTTCCTCGACCTGCGTTCCTATCGACGGCAACCCTTGGGGCGCGGTACGGCTCGAATCCTGCCTAGCCGGCACCTTGGCACCTTGATCCGCCGCCCGCAAGACATCGTGAATGCAAGCCAAAATCGGTTCCGCGTCCTCGCTCCCATCCCCCTGCAATCGTTCGATTTTGCTGATTTGCTTCCTGAGGTGATCGAGAACCTGAAACAAGCAATTGGCAACAGGAGTGTTGTAAACCAATCGACCGGCTCTCAGTTCGCTCATGATCCCTTCGGATGCATGCGCCACTGCGGCAGTGCGCTGGAATCCTAGAAAGTCACTCGATCCCTTGAGCGAATGAAATACCCGGTAAATCGCATTGAGCACATCTTGGCTTCCAGGATTGCTTTCCAATGCCACCAAATACGCCTCGATCTGTTCCAAGTGATCGAAACTCTCGATGAGGAAATCCCGCAAACCAGTCGCGTTCTTCTTGCCCGGCTCTGGGGAAACGTAAGCGACAGGACGATCAAGTGATGTTGCTGTATCCGAAGTTGCCTTCTCGGCCTCCTCCAAGCAATCATCCGAGGATTGCGCATCGACTACCTCGGAGGGCCCCGAGGAGTCGTTGGCCTCGGACGCATCCGTAGGATTGTCCTCGCTTCCCGAGTTCGCAAGCAGCCTCTCAAGAGCATCGGTATGATCCGACACGTCCTCGGAGTTCGAGGATTCAATCGAATCTAACAACGACCTGAGTCGATCCGTAGCTTTGAGAAGTGTATTAATGACATCATGCGTGGGCCGCAGCTCGCGGTTTCGCAATCGATTGAGAACTTCTTCTTCCCGGTGAGCCAAGCTTTCCAGAGTGCCTAAACTAAGGAATCCCGCGACACCTTTGATGGAATGGATCGCTCGAAAGACATTATTGATCTTGTCTAGATCGATCGAATCGTCTTCCGATTCAAGCTCGAGTAGCTGTGTTTCCACCGATGAAAGGTGCTCGAGCGACTCGATCACAAATTCTTTTTGCAACTCATCATCTTGAATTGTCATGCTCGTATCCGTTCCACCCGAGGTGGTATGTATCTGTGTATTCCAAAAGAATTTCTGTTTTGATTACAAGTCGTTTCGGATCCCGACTTCAACCGAGAATGGACCGTACGGTGATGTGAAGTGAAGGATCTCAACGGTGGCGCCTGTGTGGAACCAAATCGAGTGTTCATTACCTGCCACCACGGTGGGTAAACTCAATGAAATTCCAGCGAATCCTAGCCGGTCTTTGCTCGAGCCAGCAACCATGTTGGTGAGTTCGCCGACGAGATCTTTCACGACAGAGTCGATGGATGTCGGGCGCACACCAGTGAATGCTTCCGCGGCAGCGAATGCAACTTCACGACCAACACTGACAACAATCGAGCCCTTCATTCCTCCCGATAAACCGATGAAGCCACTGCAATCGTGCTTTGACTGAAAGCCAGCTTTTTCTGCAATGCCCTCAAGAGAGACAACCCACTGCAACATCATCCAAAAAAACATCTTGGGTGCATTGCACGAAAGGGCCGACGATCATCCATCGATCTTGGCTGATGCCGAGGTTCTCTTGAATGGTTGAAGTTATATTGGATCTCTGAGGTTATAGGTAAGGTCGGCGCGCACCTTTAGCCAGCACGCGCTTTACCACGTTGAAAACTAATTACTTGCCGCTTGACGAAGTGATCACGGCGTTGTTAGACCGTGTTGTATTTGTCGAGCTTCTCACGCAGAAAGTCGGCCTCAAAGGGTTTCGTGAGATAGTCGGTGCAACCCGCTTGAATCGCGGCGATTACTTGACGCTGCTGGGCTTCGGTCGTGATCATAATGATGGGGATCTGGCTACCCAGTTTTCGCAATTCTTGAACTACTTCAAGCCCGGTCATCTCGGGCATGTTCCAATCGGTTAAAACCAGATCTGGCTCGTGAACCTTGAACAATTCAACCGCTTCGCGCCCATTCGCAGCTTCCACGACGTCGGTCATTCCGATCGAATGTAGTGAACGGATGATGATCTTTCACATGATTCCCGAATCATCAGCAACCAATATCTTCATCGCAAATACCTCTGCAAATTAAAACACGCTACATTGTGAAATCCAATGTTTTCATTGGTCTAAGGGCAACCGCCCCATTGTGGACGCCCAAGTCTGCTTTACGATTAGAGTGAGTTAAACGACTGCGAAACATTTCCTAACAAATTATTACGACCAGGAAAAGTAAATGGATGGAAACGGGACCTCAATGATGGGATTAATGTGGCTGAGAGGCGCAAAGAGTGTTATTGAAAAGCTTTTGAGAACGAGTTGTCGCACTCGTCATTGGGAATGGCTTTACCGCTCGCTTTATTGCGAAAAATGCCAAAAACGACCACAAAACCGTCAGCTCGTTCAATTCGTTCAGCAACCTGAAAACCAAAGATGTTGCCTTTGATTCGATGCGATCACGTTACAAGCCACGGTTCGATCACTTCGAGATACCGAACGAATGCGGTCCGCGTGTCAGGTGGCGCAATGATAGAAGAGGTTCTCAACCGCGTGTGTTACGGATATCGAAATCGCCCAACCCTAAATCATAAATCAATCCGATCACGCGCAATCGTCCATCGGCTACACGTGACGCCATGGAAGGACTCTGTTCTACCAGAAGATCAACGCATCGACTGGCGTGGCAACGAACAGCGATGGCGAGAAGATCATCTCCTTCCAACATTTTAGCGTCGTCCACAGCAGGATAAATCTGCTGGAGCAGTTTTCCGATAGCTCCAGGTGCCTCTCGAACCGCGATGGCACTCTTCACCGCACCGCACTTCTCGTGTCCCATGACAATGACGAGGCTAACACCTAGATTCACAATGGCGTACTCGAGGCTAGCAACCTCGAAATCACCAACCACGTTCCCTGCCACGCGGACGACGAATAAATCCCCTTGGCCTTGATCAAAAATCACTTCCGGCGAGACACGTGAATCCGCGCAGCCGAGAATTGCAGCAAATGGAAACTGACCTTAGGCGTGACGATTGCGATCGTCCTCCGTGGTCGTCACATTCCTCCGCTGGTTATCTAGATACCGCCAATGACCATCGAGTATCCTCAGAAACGCTTCCTCCTTACTTAGTGCCTGCCCAGGCATTTGGGGGAGATCTGAGTTTGGCGTGCTCTGTCAATTATCGTTAGACATAGCCATGCAATACGATCTCGTTGAAGATTTTTCAGTTATTGAGATTGCGACAAGTCGACAAGTGACTGTTCAACAGATTCCCGAATGGTAAGGACACGATCGAGGGCGCAAATCGTGAGAACTTCTAGGACGTTGCTGTTCATTTTGGCTAGCCACAACTCGCCACCGAGATTCCGCACTCTGTCTTTGGTAACCAGCAAAAATCGAATGCCTGCGCTGCTGACGAAAGCTACATCGGCCATACCGAGGATAACGACCGTCCCGGGTGCACTCGTCGAAGCGAGTATATCCTTCTCGAGCGGCCCGGAGGTGACAGCATCGAGATGCTGGGGAGGTTTCACAAGGACGTGTGGTCGCATCTTAGGTTCGGACATTGTCAATATGGAATGAATACAAACAGGGAGTGGGCTTTCTCATGAGCAAGCGAGTGC
>VGZN01000388.1 GCA_016872635.1 Planctomycetota bacterium
GAACCAGATGACGGAGATTGCAATCCCGCGTAAAATGTGGCAGAACAAAGGATTGCAGCGAAGTGCTCGATCGGGCGTTTTGACTTGCGTGGAGTCCACTGCTCGCACTCGCTGAATCCAGTCGTTAGACCTCAGAGATTCGAATGCAAATCATCCAAGGCGACATACACGATCCCTTGACGGCGACGTTCCAAACACTTGAACTCGCTCGGCTCAATGATGCGCTGAAGGAATCGGGGATTACCGATCCAGCTGTGCGCCGAACGATCTGCGAAACCTACTTCTTCCACTCCGGGTATTTTCTGGATTCCGGATGGTTTGCGGACCAAGGTCGTCGCTTTCGTGCAGGAACCTATTTCGCCGAGGTCGGCCCCGATGGCAAAGAAACCGGTGCCGTGTATCTTCCAGATCCGACCGTCGGAACGATGTACCATGAATACGCACACGGTGCAGCAGCGTGGCTGTTTGACGACCATGGCGAAGACGCCTCAGAAATAGAAACGGGCGACGCGAACGAGGTCTAACAAAGAAATCCACCCGAGTTGCCGGTCGGGCGTTTCCTCAAGTCAAAGTCACTTGGCGGCAACCGGGTGATTTTTGCCGTTACATCACTGAATGTCCTTGCGCATGGATGACAAAGACCTTGACACGATGATCGCCGAAGTTCGTGCCAATTCGCGATTGTTCGATGGCAGCCACGTCGAACGTGACGCCCCGATCTCTAATATGCGACTTGCCGAAATCGAATCGACTCGTGGGATCACGCTTCCTTCGCAGTATCGCCGATTTCTCTTGCTGTACGGTGCTGGAGATTTTCTGTACGGGACCGTTTACTCTGCTGATCCTGACAGCGGCTGGAGTCTCTGGAAAGAATCGCAATACCTCAAGGGGGTTGGTGAAACGCTACTACCGTTCTCTGACAACGGCTGCGGCGACTACCTTGTGTTCAAAATCGCTGATGGCGTATGCTCCGATCGTGTATACTGGGCTGATCACGAACGCGCATACGAACTGACGGAATCCGACTACGCAGACTTCAACACGTTCGTCGCCAATGCGGCACTGCGATCGTGATGTAACAATGGCGTGCACCCGAGTGGCGGATCGGGGCGAAATCACAATGGAGAGTCGTTTGGCCGCCACCGGGTGACGCCCGTCGTTCGGACATGGAAGGAACCAGGACATATGAAGAACAAAACACTCTTTATAATCGCTTTCGGATTGCTCGCCGCACTACCTTCAGGGTTGGTTGCCTCTGAGTTGGAAGCGCTTCAAGGAAAATGGGAATCACGATTTCAGGAACAAGGCAAGGCATTACGTGTGCTAAAGATCATTGACAAGAATCGTGAGACGGTTGAGACATACGACGGAGACAGGCTCGTCCATAGACATGAGGTTACGCTCGAAGAGAAGCAAGCTGAAGGCATAACCGTCATGCACTATGGCGAGTCCGAGGTAACGCACGGTCCAAGGAAGGGCCAACGCGGAAAACCCGGCTCGTTTGTTTCCAAGCGTCTGGGAGATACGTGGTACAATGTCCAGGGATTGGAAACCAGCAGCGAGACTCCGTTCACCGTAATTCAATTCAAACGCGTGAATGAACCGACCCAAACCGAAAACGATGCGACGCCGCGAAAATAGTCCGAACAATCACGTGCACCGAAGTCGCGGACGGTGCTTTGTGGCCATGGTACGTCACTAGCCGCGACTCGGTGACGTGTAGCGTTATGCAATTCACTTACTGCAAATCCGACAACGGTATTTGCTGCGTGTACCACAACTCCAGCACCTTCGGCGGAATAAAATCTGGCTCGTCGTGCGGATGCCCTTCAACGTAAATATGCGGGTCCGATCCGTCTGGATTGCAACCGTATAGGTAAACCCAGAAAAAGCCGTCCCCGTATTGCTTTTCTTGTAGTTTGGTCTGTTGCTCAAGACTGGGCACATCAAACTCCTCGCCGTCACCTGGGCCACCACCAATCAATTCAATACTTACCATTGCATAACAAACCCATGCACCCACGCGGCGATCAGGTGCGCTATTGTTGAAACCATCACCCCGCCGCTGGGTGATGGGTAGCGTTATTTGGCAGAAGACACATGAGATTATTGCTCATTTTGGTATGCCTGTTGACGGGTTGCACCGGGGGGAGACCGCAGTTGAAACTAACATCGGACGATCGCAATGACGAACTGGGTGTTCGGGTCGTTACTCAAGCAGTTGTAGAAGACTCGATTGAAGCACATGCCGAAAAATGCGAGTTTCGTGGTGGGTACGATTCTCCTGAAACGTATGGTGAGTGGGTTGAATCGGAAACCGGTGGGCGCAAATACGGTGGATTGAATTACGAATTGCATGAAAAATTACGGGAAGCGATGCGGAGATATTTTCAATCGCGACCATTCCCAAAACAACCTAAGCTCCCTGGGGTTGATGACCCACTTGAAAGCTACAGAGCTTACACCTACCAGAATTTTGATTGGTTTACGACAAACTCTCAAATCCGTATGCAGATCGCAGGCGATTGCTTGACTCGTGAGTTGATTGCTGCGATTCAGGCAATTCTCTCAAGTGAACATGACGCTTGGGGAGTGGTTCTTTTGGCAACCGCATCCAGCAGTTTCGATACAGAAGATCATTACGAAATACTCGTGACAAAAGACAAAGCGCTGATTCCCTTGGAATTTATGCAAAACTATCCTCGATAGCCAAATAACAATGGCATGCACACGAAGCACTCGATCGGCCGCTTTGACTTGTGTTGAGTCAACTGCTCGTGCTCGGTGATGCCAAGCGTTAGGCGTCGCTTAAACGAAAGGTCATCGTGAAAAGTTCAGGAAAATGCCCAAAGTGCGACTCGGGAAAAATTTTAAGAAATGTCCGGCTGATGGATTATGGTGAGGGGAATGTGAAAAATACACTAACTGTTGCTGTTTATAAAAAGCCATCGGCCCTAATTTTCAAGGGCGAAGTAAATTCAACGATGTCTGGTTATGTTTGCGGTTCATGCGGATTTGTCGAAATGTATGTCGACGAACCTTTCAAATTATTGAATGCAGATTCGGTATCACGGCGCAACGCCTAACTACGGATGCACCGGAGCCCTTATTGATCGGTAGTCGATATGCGCGGGGACTACTGGGTGTACATTTGCCTCTGGTGCGGGCCCGGTGATCCTAGTACGTTAGCCCTCAGTTCACTCTTTTTAGGAGACCCATCGATGTTGAAGTCCAGTTTCCGGTTTGTTGCGGCCATGGCAGTGTGCGTCGTGGCTGCATCAAATTCCATGACAGTCAAAGCAGATGACGTGCAGCACTGGATTCCCACGTCACCGTTTCAAAATGACTCGACAACCGAGGTCGTTGTAACCGATCAACCGACAACGGGAACGGTAACGGTCGTTCCGGAGTCGGCCTCGGTCGTGTTATCCGTGTCAGCAAGTTCCGAACGATTCATCGCATTCAGCGTGACCGCGCTCGACCTTGAATCGGGTACGTTCACGACGACGTCAGTGGTCGTGGACACTGTCGAGGATTTGGCTTCGATCACGTCAGACATCGAAGCTAGCGGCGCAGTAGCGAGATTCGACGCCATTGCTTGAACTTGGTCCGGTGGTTATCTCGCGAGCAAGATCATTTTCAGGGGCGATCCCGAAGACGTAAAAACGGCTGAGAAGATGCTTGAAGAACTCAAGAAGGATGCGCCCAAAGAGGTCTTAGACAAGATTAAGGAGATCGAAGACGCTGGAATCACCATCATCGTAGTTGATGGCGATCCTCGTGTAATTGTGGGTGATTACAACGGTGGTCGTATCGACATCGCTGACATGGACAAATTTCCCGAAGGCGGCGGTGCCGGAACCAAGGAAAGCACTCTGTTACATGAACTCGTAGAGCAATTTGAGAAGCAGATTAACAAGGATCCCTACAAGGACGCCCATGAGGACGCAATCAAAGCGGAAGAGGTCCTTACCGGAAGCGATCGTCAAAAGCAATTGCCGCCAGTTCGCAACGCTGATGGCACCATAACAGTTGTGGTCGTTTGGGTCGACAAAGATGGCAAGCAAATTCACCAGGAGATTGTCATTGACCCAACAACCGGAAACGTAATTTCCGTCACAAACAAACCTCAGCCGTAGGAGATTTCTGATGAACAGTTTACTACTAATGGTTACAGCGATGATACTCGGTGGTGATCCGGTCGCCGATTTGTCTCAACAAATCAAGAGCATGGACAACTCATCCGTACATTGGCACATGACGTATGTAGGTGTGCTTCCCATGATCGATGCCGACTTACTAAAAAACTGTCGTGAGCATCAAAAGGAGAAGTGGTTTCGTAATCAACTAGTCGAGAAGCTGAAGGACAAAAAATCGTTTGTGGCCGCTCATGTCCTGCTTGTCTATTCAACTCAAGGCAAATGGGACGGCAAATCCCATTCAGGTTGGTTTGGACTCGAATTTGATGTCAATGATGCAGGTGACGTTGTTTTCCGTTCGGAAGAAGAGCAGGCAGAACGCCTGACAAAATTGTGGACGGAGCGATTAAAAGCGTCGGACACAAAGAAGTAGGATTCGAGTCACTTAGAGGCTCGCCCTCAACGTTGCAAACGAAAGGGCGAACAAAGCGATCAACGCGGAGCCGCCGCCAACGTATTTTCCAAATGGAGACTCGTTGGCGGCGGCCCGGTTATCGCAATTCGTTCTGCCAATGACATGAAGACATACGAAGTAGATTCCACCTATAGGCAGTTGTATGTTGCTGACATAGAACTCGCGCCGTCAGCGCCCGAGGACTGGAATGAGGAACCCGTTCAACAGCGTCACTACGCGCTAGATCATATCGTCGCCTTGTCACCCGTGGGCGATATCGTCGCTCGCGTTACCAGCTTTGGTCCCCGCGACCCAGTAGACGAAACGGATGATAGAGCAGACTTTGAAATTGAGACGGAGATCGATATTCCATCGGGAAAAATAGGCGTTTATGGATGGCCCTGTGAGCTGCAAGATTCGTATACTATGGTTCCCGGTAAAGCGAAAATTCGATTTCGGGGATTCCGAACGTCCGATGCAGACAACGGACTCGATTACTACATCATCGAAATAAAAGAGGCAGAACCAAGCGATGCACGCCAAGCCCTCGGTCGGCCGTTTTGACTTGCGTTGAGTCAACTGCTCGGGCTGGGTGATCGCCGTCGACTATGAAGTCCTGGGTTTGCAAGTGGCTTGGCCACAGTTTTCTGCAATTTTGTTTTTACATGATAAAGCTTTCGGTTGTGG
>VGZN01000389.1 GCA_016872635.1 Planctomycetota bacterium
GGATCACCACCAAGCTTCCCTAAACGGTTCAGAAGATGTACGTTCCTGCAACCTGCGTGAAAACAAACGGCAAAAGCACAACATCCACCAACTGACGCTCACTTTCATTCCGCAAAAACTCAAAGGGATTAACAACTGTTATCCCATTGTGCTTCTGCCACACCCCGATCGACTCACTGCAAACGTGAGAACCGGGTACCATGAACGAGCATCGGGGCTAGGATCCTATCAAAGTCACTGGATTTTTGAAGGGGTTCGCTCTTTTCCTTCCCCTTTTTCCTTCGATCTCCAACGCCCTGCACCACTCCCCATGACCCAGCCTGACTCCTTCACCTCCCATTTTCCTCCAGCCCGACCACCCCACTCCAACAACCCGCACCTCCCGAATTCACTAATTTCAAGGGTTTTGCTATCGGTTTTGCTAATGAGTGCCTGTTGGTTCGGTGCCACCGTAGACGCTTGGGCGGGAGCCTCGAGCGGTTCGTGGGTCGTTGTCGTCAATGGAGCTTCGCAAGACTCTCGTACCCTAGCCAATCATTTTTGCTATCTCCGAAACATCCCAGCTCGCAACGTGATCGTGCTGGAAAACATCCCAGATGGTTACACGATCACCATCGATCAATTCCGAGAATTGATTCTCGGACCGATCGTGCGAACGCTCGATGAACGCCGGCTCTCCCCGCATATCCAAGGAATCGTTTACTCCTGCGACTTTCCCACGGCGATCAACCTGGAATCGGACCTCAGTGGGCTTAAGGAACGATCGCAGTACTTGACTCCATGGGGATCGATCAACGGGATGACTTATCTGTTCCGATGGGCCATGGCAAAAGACCCCTCCTACATCAGTTTCGATTCCAATTGGTATGCGGCTCGCGATGCCAAAGTTCTCTTGCAAGTCTTCTCAGGAACCCCCGAATCGCGCGACGAGCTGAAGCAATGGATGGATTCGGGCGAACATGCGAAGGCAGCGGAGAGACTCGACGAGTACCGCAAAGGGGTCGGAAACCCCGCACCGCTAGAGTATCTCGCTGCGCGGCAATGGGCTCAGGCAGGGGATACAGAAAAGGCACTCGCACGCCTCTCGGATGCTGTTCGGCACGGATGGCGTTATCGTCGCGAGATCAACTCCGATCCAGCCTTCGATTCGATCGCAGATGAAAAGGAATTTGACAAGATACTAGCCCGCTGCCCCAACGATGATTTCACCTACACCGCAACCCGAGGTTTCGATGCGAGATTGTTCTACGCGCCCAACACGTTGGAATCACCCAAGCAAGAGCATGGTGTTTCGTACATGCTCTCGATGATGCTGCATGTCACTCGCGACAATCACATCACGATGCCCGAGGCGATTGAGCACCTTGAGCGAACATCTCTCGCCGATTTTACACGCCCCGCAGGCTCGTTTCTATTTGCAAAGACAAGCGACGTTCGTACGCGAACACGGGAACCCAACGTTGCGATCGCAATCGAGAAAATTCGCGCGTTGAAAATGGACGCTCGTATGATCGAAAGCCCGCTTCCATCGCTGGGCGAACGATGCATAGGCGTCCAATTTGGTATTTCGGATTTTAACTGGTTGAAGTCAGGCGCATCTCTTCTCCCGGGATCTATCGCTGATAACTTGACCAGTTTGGGTGGTGCGATGGGGGACAAAAACCAAACCAAAGCAACGGAGTTACTGCGAAACGGTGCTGCTGCGAGCAGTGGTACGGTGTACGAACCGTACGCAATCCAAAACAAATTCCCGCATCCGATGATGTATGCCCATTACGCACAAGGGCTAACAGCGGCCGAATCCTTTTATAGCTCGGTGCTTGCGCCCTACCAATTGTTGATCTTAGGGGATCCGTTGTGCCAACCTTTTGCGGAACCGCCTCGGTTCACGTTTTCTGGGCTTCAGGATGGTGACCATGTCTCGGGAGATGTCATCCTCAACCTCCAAGGTAGTGACGAAGAATACACCGTGGACCCTGTTCGTATGATTTGGCTGGTCGACGGAATCGCTCGCGCGGAGACCCCTTTCACTACTTCATCGCGGATCCAAGTCGACGCCGAGGAACAAGGGGCCAAGGAATGGAGAATGATTGCCAAGGGGCCCAAGCCGCTCGAGCATCGCTACGAGCAATCGGTCTGGGTGACAGCGGGCGATCGCGAATTGCTGCTCTCGCTAGAAGGCCCCAAGGAATGGTCGCTGAAGTCCAAGACGCCGCTGGCCTTTCGGATAAAAAACCGTCCCAAGGATCGAGCGATCGGTATCCGGCACGATTGGGAACTCGTCGCGCGTGGCCCAGAACCAACTGACGCCACAATCAACGAGTCTGCGTCCGACACCCTTACCCTGGACCCGAGCCGACTAGGGCTGGGTCCGGTCCGACTCCAAGCGGTGGTATTGAGGAGTGATGGCCAAGTCGAATCGGCGAGCATGCCGGTCACCGTAACGATTACCAAATGACTCTTCGCATTGAGGAAGTGTGAATCAAGACGATGGAAGCCGGTAACGAATCAACGACCGCATCGCCAACATCGCGATGGCCATGGGCTGGTCCGATTCTTTGTGTCCTAGCTGCGATCCTTTGGAGCACCAGTGCGCTCTTTGCGAGATCGCCGCTATTCGATGTTTGGCCCACGGAGATTCGAGGAGCGGCGTTGGCATTTTGGCGCGCTGTTTTCGCTCTGCTTATCTTGGTCCCTCTGATCCGCAAGCCCACGTGGGATTGGCGGTTGGTGCCGATGGCGATCTGCTTTTCACTCATGAATTGGACCTATTTGACCGCGCTCGTAGGTGGTCCCCCCGCTAACGCGATCTGGATGCAGAATCTCGCGCCAGCATGGGTGATGCTCGCGACGGTATTCTGGCTTCGCGAGCCGACAATACCCAAAGATTGGATGATTCTGGGGCTGTGTATCAGCGGTGTCTTGTTCATTCTCACCATGGAGATCCTTCACGTCCCGTACTCAGAAAAGAATCGATGGTGGTCACCGTGGTTGGCCATAGCATCGGGAGTGCTATACGCAGGAGTGATACTTTCACTGCGTTCGCTTCGAGAACTGGATCCAGCTTGGTTGATCGCACTCAATCATATGGTGACCGCGCTGGTAATGCTGCCCGTCGTGATGGGAACTGGTGCTAGTGTTCCCACGGGTCAAATGTGGTTTTTGTTGATCGGTATCGGGGTGATTCAAATGGGGAGTCCCTATTTGCTCTTTGCCAAGGGGCTAAAGTCGACTCCCGGTCACATAGCATCGTTGATCACGTTGCTCGAACCGGTACTCCTACCGGTCTGGGTGCATTTGGCCCGCAGTGGCGAGCCCGATTACGAACCGCCTCATTGGTGGACTTGGGTTGGGGGGCTATTGATTTTACTGGGGTTAGCTCTTCGCTATCTGCCGATCGCGGATCGGGCAAAGAAGGGGAGAGAGTAGCAACGAAGTAGCTGTCAGTTGTTGCTTCCACCGGGGTAAACCCGGTGGAAAGCTAAGACCTCCAGTCGTGATTTGAGTGCTGAACATCATTGAGGAATCCGAGGAGCAGCGAGTACGAGTACTCAGCGCAGCGGTACTCGTACTCGACGGCTGTTCCCGGCAGTTCTGGTTTTCTCGGATCCTCTCGCTTCTTTACTCCGCGCAATACGGTTCATGGTTTTTTTGTGCCGTGGATCCTCCGACTGGTTGAGATTGGCTTGTTCCGTGATACCCTCTGGAATCAACGACCTGTTTTCTCGCATACTTTTTACAACGACAGGGCTATTCTTGGGCAAATCTCCGGATCGGTTTTTTTCGTGGTCGGCAGGGGCGAGGTTGCCATAATTCGACGAGACACCCCTGCTTGATCAGGCCGTGCAAACAAAACTTCAGTTAATTCGAAAACTTCACTGACTGCATGCGAATACTTCATACCGCCGATTGGCATTTGGGAAGAACCCTTTACAGCAAAACACGTTACGAGGAATTTCAAAAGTTCCTCGATTGGCTCCTCGAGACCATTCGGCTTCAATCGATCGACGCTCTCCTGGTGGCTGGCGATGTCTTTGATACGACGTCTCCGAACAACACCGCCCAGCAACTTTACTATAGCTTTCTCTCCCAACTGTCCAGCACAGGCTGTCGGCACGTGGTGATTACCGGCGGCAACCATGATTCCCCTACCTTTCTGGAAGCTCCTAAGCAATTGCTCAAGGCTCTCGATATCCATATCGTTGGGAGTGCTAAGGAACACATCGACGAAGAAGTGATCCTGCTCCGCGGTGCCGAGGACAAACCAGAATTGATTGTCTGTGCAGTACCTTACTTGCGAGACCGAGATATCCGGACCTCGGAAGCGGGTGAATCGCTGGAAACCAAAGAAGCTAAAATGCGTGAAGGGATTGCCAACCATTACGCACAAGTTGCGAATACAGCGACTCGCCTCAGAGATTCCCTTGGGGTAGCAATCCCCATTGTTGCCATGGGGCATTTGTATACCGCTGGTGGCAAAACAGTCGACGGAGATGGCGTTCGGAACCTCTATGTCGGGAATCTAGCTCACGTCGAATCCACCATTTTCCCTCCAGACTTCGATTATGTGGCTCTCGGCCACCTGCATGTCCCGCAAAAGGTAAACGATAACGAGATGATCCGTTTCAGTGGCTCGCCGATACCGATGGGGTTTGGCGAAGCAAAACAGAAAAAATTCATCAATGTTGCTCAATGGCTGAATCATCAGATGACGGTCGAATTGATCGCAATCCCGGAGTTTCAGCAGCTCGAGAGCGTCGAAGGAGATTGGCCACACATCGAGCAACGATTGAACGCGCTCAAGGAACTTGGCCATGCTACATGGTTGGAGATCACTTACCAAGGCACGGATCCAATCGCGAATCTCAAGGACAAAATCGATCAGATCATCGATGGAAGTCCCTTGGAATACTTGAAGGTTACTACTCCGCGAAACTACCAGGGCATCCTCGGCCGCGGTGATGTATCGGAAGCTCTCGAAGAGCTGGATCCGCTCGATACCTTCAAGCGATGTCTGCAAGTAAAGCAGGTCCCAGTGGAAAGTTGGCAACCCTTAGAGCAAGCCTACCAGGAAATCCGAACACGAATGCACGAAGCCGATCCAGGATCCGAGTAAGCACAAGGCGATCGCAAAACACACTTTAAATCAGTTCCGAACACCCAGTCCGCCATGAAGATTCTCGACGTCCGACTTAAAAATCTCAACTCACTCGTGGGCGAATGGTTCATCGACTTTACTCATCCAGCGTACGTCGATAGCGGAATCTTTGCGAT
>VGZN01000390.1 GCA_016872635.1 Planctomycetota bacterium
CCAAGCGAATCGGTGAGTGTAGCAGGTATCGATGTAACTCCGGTTCCCGAATCTTCGTGGTGTAAATCAGGTGTTGATTTCAATGTCCGCGATGATGCCCCATGGATCGAATGGCTTTCGAAATTTCATGAATTGATGGGAGACCGAGCGTACCTCATCAGCCATCTTCATGCGGGGCTTAACGATGCCGCCAAATTGGAGCGACTTAGTCGGATCAGCAGTCAAACATGCGTTCCACTGGTCGCTACCGGCGGTTGTCTCTACCACAATGTCGAGCGGATGCTGCTTCATGATTGTATTAGCGCGATTGGAAGTGGAACGACGATCGAGCGCGTATCCCGATTTCGACCTGCGAATGCGACGTACGCGATGAAGTCGCTCGATGGAATTCTTCATCAGTACCGCAGTCATCTCTCCGCGATCGATGCAACCACTGAGATCGCGGCTAGGTTGGAGTTCAGTTTGGATTGTTTGAAATACGAGTATCCAACGGAATGGTCGCCGGATGGTATTTCGGCAGTGGAATACCTCAAACGGCTCGCTTGGCAAGGAGCGAAAGAGCGGTATCCAAATGGAGTACCGGTGCGCGTGGTCGAGATGCTCAAGTACGAAATGAAGCTGATCGAGGATCTCAAGTACGAAGCGTATTTTCTAACCGTATGGGATTTGGTGCGTTTTGCAAGATCGCGGAATATTTTATGCCAAGGCCGAGGTTCAGCGGCAAACAGTGCCGTCTGCTATTGCTTGGGTGTGACCAGTGTCGACCCCAGCCAGTACGACCTGTTATTCGAGCGATTTATCAGTCGTGAACGCAATGAAGCTCCCGACATCGACGTCGATTTTGAGCACCAGCGCCGTGAAGAAGTCATCCAGTACGTCTATGAAAAGTACGGTCGACATCGAGCAGGGATGACCGCTGCAGTTACTACCTACCGAATACGCTCCGCGGTCCGGGAATCAGCTAAGGCAATCGGATTGTCCCAGGATCACATCGATGGTCTTGCAAAAATTATCGACGGCCGTGGTGGAGTTGTTGATTTAGAGCTCCGGTGCGAGCAAGTCGGTATCGATCCTGGATCGGATGTTGGGAAACGATTTCTCTATTTGGTCCAGTCCATTCTCGGTTTTCCCCGGCATCTCTCTCAACACACAGGGGGAATGGTGATGACCCAGGGTGCATTGTGTGAGTTATGTCCGATCGAAAATGCATCGATGGCCGGCCGGACGATCATCCAATGGGATAAAGATGATCTCGATGAACTGGGGATACTCAAGGTTGATTGCCTCGCGCTGGGGATGCTCTCCGCGATCCATCGAAGTTTTGATTTGATTCAAAAGCACTTCGAAAGGCCGCTCTCTCTCGCGACAATTCCTCCCGCCGACTCGGCTGTCTATGACATGATCTGCAAAGCCGACACGGTCGGTGTGTTTCAGATCGAGAGTCGAGCACAGATGAGCATGCTGCCCCGACTGAGGCCAAGGTGTTTTTATGATTTGGTGATCGAGGTTGCAATTGTGCGTCCGGGTCCGATTCAAGGTAACATGGTCCATCCTTACTTGTCGGCACGGGAAACGGGGATTCAGCCACCGTATCCCACGGAGGAGATCGCAGCGGTTCTACGCAAAACGATGGGAGTGCCGATTTTTCAAGAGCAAGCCATGCGGTTGGCCGTGGTTGCTGCTGGATTCACGCCTGGGGAAGCGGACCAATTGCGACGAGCGATGGCGGCATGGCGGCGTCCCGGTGTGATCGATCAATTCAAACGAAAATTGATCGAAGGGATGCGTGTTCGAGGATTGGACGAAGAATTTGCGGAACGCGTGTTTTTGCAAATTCGAGGCTTCGGTGAATATGGGTTCCCCGAATCCCATGCTGCTAGTTTTGCATTGTTGGTTTATGCATCATGCTGGATCAAACATCACTATCCGCAAGTGTTTTGCTGCGCGATGCTCAATAGCCAACCACTCGGGTTTTACGCGCCCGCACAGTTGATCGCCGATGCGCAGCGGCACGGTGTCGTTGTGTTGCCAGTCGATATCAATGCCAGCGATATGGAGTGCACGCTAACCGAGTCGGAAAGACAATTGAGACTGGGGCTGTGCATGGTCCGCGGAATGAACGAGGAAACGGCTGTTGACATTGTTCAGCAGCGTCGGGGAGGTGGCTTGTTTGTTGATCAGTCCGATTTGGTCCGGCGGTGTGCATTGAGTCAAGCAACCCTGGGATTGCTCGCGGACGCAGGTGCCCTGAATTGCTTGTCTGGTGATCGACGGGCGGCGTATTGGCAAGCGTTGGGTCAAGAGAAAGATGGTTCTACACTTCCGCTATTCGATGCTGCCCAAATTGATCGCGACGATCCGCTCCCAAGTTTCCTTGCACCGATGCATCCGTTTGAAGAGATTGTCGCGGACTATGAAACGACTGGGGTTTCTCTTCGCGGCCATCCTATCCAATTTTATCGAAGCACATTGCGGAAATTACGAGTGCGAACCGCAAGCGAGTTATCCGAGTTGAGGCACCACCAGTTCGTACGTGTTGCCGGGCTGATTTTGTTAAGGCAACGCCCGGGGACTGCAAAGGGGATCACCTTTGTGACCATGGAAGACGAGACAGGAAGCATCAATCTAGTCCTCCATCCGAGCACGTGGGAATCGTATTATCTCGTCTGTAAGCAATCGAACGCTTGGCTGGTACACGGTATTCTCGAAAACCGAAAAGGGATCATCCACGTAATTGCGAGCAAGGTCGAAGACTTATCGCAAACCATAGGTCCTATCGACCTGCGGTCTCGCGACTTTCGATAAACTCAGTGAGTCAGGATATTCCGCTGGAACTGGTTCCCGAATTCTAGGATCATTCACGCCTAGCAATCGATGGAAAGCACAAACCGCTAAATAAGGATATCTGAGATGCTACTAGCCAATGTAAGAGCTGTGATGACTGCAGTG
This sequence comes from Planctomycetota bacterium, assembly GCA_016872635.1. Lineage (GTDB taxonomy): Bacteria > Planctomycetota > Planctomycetia > Pirellulales > Pirellulaceae > JBKCUI01. The sequence goes on from VGZN01000390.1 coordinate 2,950, forward strand.
CTTGGGGTGCTGGGGTTGTTTTTCCCGATTTCGATAGCACGCGTGCCCGGAGTTGAGCCAGCAAACTCTCTTGGGAACTCGGAGTTGCGGGCGAGGCCGTTCGTCTGCTGACCCTTGGATTTGATCGCAGCCTAAGGGTAAAAAATCATAGGTTCAACAGTAGAGCTAGCGATCGGTTTTGCACTGCTTTCGGCAAGCTATTTGTTTGAGGGGAAAATGTGTAGTCCAATGCAGATAGCTAGGATTGCGAATCACCAACTCACCGGAATAGATGCAATCGCCATGCATTGCTTACGACAAAGATACTAGACAAACTCATTGCTGCAGCGGCAAGCATGGGGGTGAGACTCCAGCCGGTAAAAGGGGTTAGCATTCCAGCGGCTATTGGTATTAAGATGATGTTGTAGGTAAACGCCCAAAAGAGATTTTGGTGAATGTTTGCTAAGACAGCTTTGGCTAACCGGATTGCAGTTGGAACGAGATTCAGGTTTCCAGAGATGAGCACGACATCGGCAGCGGTGGCTGCAACTTCAGTTCCGGTTCCGATTGCTATACCGACATCGGCACAGGCAAGTGCGGGAGCGTCGTTGATTCCATCACCGATAAATGCAACTTTTCTTCCACAGGCATGTAGGCTCTTAATGCGTTCGCTTTTCTGAGAAGGCGCGGTATCCGAATACCAATCGTGAATGCCAAGAACGGATGCTACATTTTGGACGGCTACTCGATGGTCGCCCGACACAATACTTGGAGAAATGCCAAGTGCTACCATCGTTTGGATCGCTTCTTTTGCCTCTGTTTTGATTGGGTCGGAGACGAGCAAAACGCCGATGATCCTAGCGTCGATGGCGACCCAACTGCAGCTATTTCCTTGGCTCTGGATAACTTTGCTGAGTTGGTCCGACTCGGCCGTGCTCTTGCGTAATTCAGTCATCCATGGGTAAGACCCAAGGAATAGAACTCGTCCATCACTTAGTTTCGTTTCTACCCCACGGCCTGGAAACGTGTGCGATTCAGCAACTCGCGGTAGAGGTTGCTGCGGAATGGTTTCGGAACGCTCCTTGGCGGCTGCGACGATCGCCCTCGAAATCGGGTGGTCCGAGGACTGGGCTGCGAGAGAAGCGAACGCGAGAATCCGATCGTCCCACTCGTCATCGAGCATCTTGAAATCGGTCAACTTGGGGTAACCTTGGGTCAATGTCCCGGTTTTATCAAAGAGGGCGATTTGCACGGAGCTAAGGTTTTGCAACGAAGTGCCGCTGCGAAAGAGTAGCCCGAGTTCTGCACCTCGACCACTGCCCACCATCATACTGATGGGAGTCGCCAGTCCCATCGCGCACGGGCATGCGACGATCAGAACGGCGACGGAGTGGACCAATGCATTCTCCAGTCGATGTTCCGTGCTCGCTAGGAACCACCCGAGCGCGGTGATCATCGCGATAACCAGTACCGCTGGAGCAAACCAATTCACGACGCGATCCACGGTTCGCTGGATAGGAGGTTTACTTGCTTGTGCCTCCATGACTAAAGCCATGATCCGAGCCAAGACAGTTTCGTTGCCGATCGCGGTGACTCGTGCTACTAAGGTCCCGTTTCCGTTGACGGTACCACCGATCACTGACATCGATGGGGATTTAGCGATGGGAATCGGTTCGCCGGTGATCATGCTCTCATCGACAAAGCTGGTACCTGATTCCACCGTAGCGTCGATGGGTATCGATTCACTCGGGCGAACTTGGATAATGTCGCCAAGCCTCAGTTGCTGGACGTCGATATCCTCGATTGGAGGAAAAGCTAAAGGTAAAGCCTTGGGTGAAGGCATCGACGGCATGCGATGCGCGATGCGGGGTTGCAGTCGCACGAGAGCTTGAAATGCATTACGGGTTTCCCGCTTAGAGCGATCCTCAAGGTGCTTTCCAAGCAAGACGAACGCGATCACAACCGCGGACGATTCGAAGTAGACATGGTTTGCTTGACCCGAGAGCCAGTCCGGGAAGAAGGTCACTAAGGAACTGTAGCCGTACGCGGCAGTCGTTCCGGTGGCGACTAAAAAATTCATGTCCGGCGATCGTTGTCGCAAGCTGGTAAATGCATGTTTGTAAAACTTCAATCCGGGAATGCATTGGACTGGAGTTGCAAGAATCCAGAGAAGCAAATTCCATTTATCCATGGGCATCCATCGCATCATGATTGTCATCAAGGATGGGAATAACATGGATGCCATCGAGATCAAAAAAATCGGGGTAGCAAATCCCCAGGCTATCCAAAGATAGAGTCGATCTGCTTTCGAGCT
>VGZN01000391.1 GCA_016872635.1 Planctomycetota bacterium
ACCGCAATTCAGTCCGACCGCAAGTGCTCCGTGGGCCTTTACGTGTGATGACCACATGGTTTGGCGTGCCAATAATGCCGTGGTCCATTTGATCTCCGAAAATGGCGTATTGGGATTGCTGGTATGGTGTCTTTGGTTATTCATTGCCTTATTCGGGAAGGTGAGCGTCAAGGAGAATCAAGATGCTTCTTGGTCTCGTAAACTCGTTCTCATTTCGACCATTGGATTCGGGGTCGTGGTCTCGTTCGGAACGTTGATCGATACTCCATGGATTCTTGCACTGTTCATGAGTTGTGTCTCAATTGCGACGGTTCGAGTATATAGTGACCACGAATGACACGAATAGCACGAATGAGAGGGCGTGGGTTTTTGTTGGTAAACTCCCCGATTTCGGTCGCCGGTTAGGTTTGGGAAATGTATAGGCGAGTCTGGTTTCTATTCGTGTTATTTGTGCTATTCGTGGTCGTCTTTCATGCGTAACATGCTTCATCTCAGGGTAGTCGCTGGTACCGGCGGTGGGCCCGAAAAGACGATCCTCAACTCGCCCAGGTTTATCCGAGAACACGGTTATAATGCCAAGGTTGTTTATCTAATTCCTTCAGGCGACGTCGTTCGCCAATCCTTGATGGATCGGGCTCGGAAATCGGATTGCCCTCTGACCATCCTCGAGGATCGTGGCCCTACCGATTTGCGGGTCGTGAGGGATATTCTCCGCATATGCAAAGGGGAAAAGATCGATCTGATCCAATCGCACGATTACAAGACCAATGCGATTGCACTTCTCGTAAGAAGGTTCCATCATTGCAAGCTTGCTACGATGCTTCATGGATGGACCGATATGTCTGGTCGCATGCCGATCTACAAACGTATCGATCAATGGTGCTTGCCTTGGTTTCAGAAACTGATCTGTGTTTCCAAGGATCTGGCGTTGGAGTGCAAACGGTTGAAAATCCCTGATCATAAAGTGCATCTGGTTCATAACGCGATCGATACCAAGGAGTTTTCTAGGCGGTTATCATGCGAGGAGGCAAAGGCATCTATGGGGGCGAGAGCCAATCGATTTTTGATTGGGAGTGTTGGTCGCCTTTCTCCGGAGAAGGGATTCCTTGATCTAATCGATGTCGTAAAGGTACTGCAGGATTCTGGGAATCCGATCGATTTGTGGATTGCAGGAGATGGTCCGCAACGTGCGGATTTGGAGCGTCGCATTGAATCCCTCGGACTGCAGGAGTCGGTTCGACTCTTGGGGCAATTGGCAGACACGAAGGCTTTTTATCAAGCGATGGATCTCTTTGTGCTGAACAGTATTCGGGAGGGGCTGCCGAATGTGATTCTCGAAGCGATGGCTTTGAAGGTTCCGGTGATTGCTACGCAAATTGCGGGCATACCAGACCTGATTCGGGATCAGGAAACCGGGTTGCTCATAGCACCCAATGATCGCGATGGATTGAAGCATGCGATTACCAGGTCTATGGCTGAGGTAGATCACGGTCAAGAAATGGTTCGTGTTGCTCGTCAATTGATCGAGTCGGAGTATTCATTCGATGCGCGGATGGAAAAGGTTGCTGGGATTTATGATTCGATGTTTTAGAACCACGAATAGCACGGATAGCACGAATGTAGACCCTAAGAATGGGTTCCGAGACTTTTAAACAAAAGGCAAACCTTTCGACTAATCAATCTGCCTGCTCTTTCTCCTGCGGCTATTGATTTTTTGATTCGTGCTATTCGTTCAATTCGTGGTTACTTGCCGGATGCAAGATGCATAAGTTCATGCGATATCTTACTTACGCTCTAATTTTGGGATTTGTGGTGTGCGGGTGCAGTAAGCCTGTCGCTGATTCCTCCCCTCTAGAACCATCGAAATCTGTGTCCGCGGAATCGAAACGAACGCGGTACTCGAGAAGAGCCCCAGAGTCGGATTTGCGGTTTTTGCGAGCTCCGAAATTACGGCTTTTGGATACTCCAGATTTTGTCGGAGCGCATGCCATCTGGGGCGCGACTGGTCGTGATGATGCCGGCAATATGTACTTCGGTGTCGCTGCCTACGGTGTCGACGATCCGTCGGCAAGGCTTTGGAGGTATCAACCGAAAGAGGATCAATTCGATGACATGGGAGCAGTCAATCTCAAGTTGCGGGAGATGGGTATTGCTCGAATCGATCCCTTCCCGGAAACCCAGATGAAGATCCATAGCAAAATTTTCGAGGCAGCAGACGGTCGAATCTACTTCAGTTCCCAAGACGAACACAACGAAGCAGATGATGGAAGCCAAAATGCTTTGTTTGGTGGTCGATTCTTGTCGATGGATCCAAAAACAGGACGCTGGGATTGTGTCGCGACTACGCCCGAGGGGTTGATCGCAGTCGCCGGTGGGAATCGTTACATTTGTGCGCTCGGGTACTTCGGGCATGTCATTTATCAGTACGATACGCAGCATAAAACCGTGAAGTCCGTTCGCGTTGGTACTGTAGGTGGCCACGTATCACGAAATTTCTTCATGGACGATCGCGAGCACGTTTTCGCAGTACGATTGGAAAAAGTGTCGGAACGAGCGGGGCCGGGAATTTCTTGGGTTAACGCTACAGCTATTAAAGCCTCTTTGGTGGAATACGATGCCGATTTAAACGAAGTGAACGAAAGCCCGTTAGATGACTATAGACCAACGCTTGATACCAGTTCGCTGGGGCTTTCAGGATACGCAAAGCTGATTAGTGGTGACATCGTGTTCGTTACTTATGCGGGAGCGCTCTGGATGCTTCGTCAGTCGGATGGAACGATGCCTCGCAATCTCGAACGCCTAGGATGGATACACCCTGAGGGGCCGGGAGAGTGCGAATGCTTGTTTGCTCCCCTTGGTGACAGGTATGTTGCTGGATTTGTCGTGCATGGAAAGCGGTATCAGTGGGTCGTCTATGACATTCAACTGAGACGCTCCGTGATTCTGCAATTGGATCCTGAAAGCCAAGCGGTTCTCGAAATTCCGGGGCTAGGCATCTATGGATGTGATACGCTTGATGATCAGCATCAAGCTTATGTCGCAGGCTGGAGAAAGATCCCGCGCGGGAATGGACCGTGTATCATTCAATTGTCTTGGGAATGAATAAAGTCACGAATTGCACGAACTGGGTCCACCACGTTCGCGTGTCTTTTCTACCAATACTTTTTGCCATTTCATTCGTGTTATTCGCCCTATTCGTGGTTCAAAAAGCGTCCTTCCGAAATCGCCCTGTGATACGTATGTTGGCTGAATGCATCCGCGTTATTTTGATCGCGGTAGCCGTCGAGTGCCTTCTCCAGGTGAGCACCTACGGACAGGAGGTCCCGATTGAAGATCGTGTGCCCGCTAATGTCGCAGAAAACCCGGTCATCGCGAACATGATCGATCGGTTGCGTATCCTGCGAGTGAATGAGTCGAAGCTCGGCGAAAAGCACCCGTCTAGAAAAAAGATTCGCGTTCAAATTGAAGAGCTTGAAAAGCAATTGGCGGAACGTGTCGCCATGGAAGCACCCCCACCGGTTCGAAGCCCTTTTCGCGAGTCAAGTCAACCGGAAAAGAGCCCGTCGGCTCCCAAAGCCGATCCATCGAAAGTAGAGAAGTCAATCGTAAAAAGATTAAGCCGAGGAGTTTGGGGAGCAAATGTCGTGGTTCCAAAGTTCTCAAGTACTGGGAGTGCAACCCTTAAACTGGCATTTCCGAATTTGAAGACTGTACCCCTCGATCTTGTCGGTGCGTTCCCTGCATTAGGCTTGATGTGGGGAATCGAGAATGATGAAGGATCCGGTATGACGAGGATTTGGCAATGGCACGATCATCCGGACTCTTCCACACAAGTTCTTTATTGGGAGTCTGCGGGCCGATTAGCAGGTCTTCAGTTTGCCGATGATTTTGAAAAGAGCGGATCTGTTTATTTGCTACTGTCGACTCAGTCTGGCGATGGAATAGACGATATTCGGGCATTGGAGGTCATTCGATTAACGCTCGATCGGCTTCCGCCTTTCGGTGTCTTAGCGGATTCCAAAGTCGTTCTCGCCACGGGGCAATATTCCTCAAGGAATCCTGTCTGTTTGTTATCACACCAAGATGGCACTCTCGGAATGTTTGTTGGAAATCATGGAGCGGTTCGTTCTGTCGATGAACGTTGCTTTGTGGTCAAAAGGGGAAATGGTTACTGGTTGATTGATCCATCGCCGCGATCAACTGACTCGAAATCGGAAATGCCATCGCGGGGGGCAGGAGATGTCGACTTGAGCTGTCCGATCGCCTGGGATCGAAAAACAACGATCTACGTAAAGCAACAAGAGAACCATTGGGTTGCAAGTATCCTTCATGGGAAAGAGGATGTATCCCAAAAAACGAATGACAGCGTTCTGTTTTTCAATCCGGTCTTTGGATCGATTGTGCGCAGCGGTCGAAATTCAGAACGTGCTGGTAGTGCTGTCCTGGGAGATGAGGCTACTGGGATGATATGGTCTCTGCCGCTGACGGAAAAGGCAGTTGGTGAACCGACTCTACGCTGTCGCGTTTCCTCCCGTTTGAAATCCATCGGCATCGATTCCAATGGCTACCCCGTCGTCGTTCTGCAAGATGGGTTGTTTCGATTCGAGGAACTCCTAGAGAAAGACCGAATCTCGGAGTCTGATATTCCTAGAAGTCTAAGTGATACGAATTGGTTTGAGACTTTGCCATCGCAGGCAAATTCTCCTGGATTTTTGGAGTACGCCATCGCGGAGCCAAATTTCACGGATGGTCTAATCTCTCGGCGGTGGATCGGGATGCCTGGAGAATCATCCGTTGATGTTTCCCGGCCGACAAATTGGCGATTTCCAAATCGTACGATCGCGTTGAAAACGATCTTTAAAGCCCATGAATGGACAGAAGAAGGAGACCAACTCCCCATCGAGACGCGTGCTCTGGTCAAGCGTGATGGGCAATGGTACGGATTGCGGTATCTGTGGAACCCGGAAGGTAAAGACGCTTCCTTGGTTACTGAGGAACAATCGGGTTCACCAGCGGCAGACTGGAAAGTCGTAATCGATGAACGAAGATGTGGTGATAGAAACACCAGCAATTGCAACGTATGTCACTGCCAATCAACGAACGATTACTTGCTCGGTTTCAATACGAAATCGCTCGATATCGAGTTAAAGGGATTCGTCAACAAATCGCAATTAGAGGCGCTTTTGGACGGTAAAGTGCTTGCTCAGCCTG
>VGZN01000392.1 GCA_016872635.1 Planctomycetota bacterium
GGTTTGGTCCGAGCGTGGATCAATCAAGGTGCAAAATGGCCAGCTAGTGAGGAACTGGCAGACCCACGCCTGGAGAGCTTCAAAGGTCATTGGGCATTCCAACTCTTACAGCAACCCACCCTTCCAGGCCTCGATAGCTCTCCCTTGGCCAACTGGGTTCAAACTCCTGTAGATCGCTTCATCGCTGAAAGGTTAATTCGTCTAAACCTTACGCCTGCGTCGATGGCGTCGCGAGCCGAATTGCTAAGGCGTGTATGTTTCGACGTCACAGGCCTTCCGCCAACTCCCGAACGATGGCGGGCATTCATGTCGGACTTGCGTCCCGATGCGTACTCGCAACTTGTGGATGAATTACTCTCATCAAGTGCGTATGCGGAACGGTGGGCGAGGCATTGGCTCGACGTGGTTCGCTACGCGGATTCAGGTGGATTCGAGACCGATATCCTGTACGAGCAAGCATGGCATTATCGCGACTATGTCATCCGAAGTATTGCCTCTAATAAACCGATCGATCGTTTCTTGATGGAGCAGGTCGCAGGGGATGAATTATGGCCAGAGGATGCGGATGCCATGGCAGACGCGGTTGCATTATGGACGCTTGGACCGTGGCCGAATGCCCTTGATCAGTATCCGGAGATGCTCGAATATGTGCGGCGTACAGACCAGGTTTCTACCTTTGGGGAGGCGATGCTTGGATTAACAGTTGGTTGTGCCAATTGCCATAATCACAAGTACGATCCGATCAGTCAGCGTGATTATTTTGGACTTGAGGCGGTTTTTGCCGCAAGCGAAACCTGGGATCGCAACACGAACAAGAAACATTGGGGTTCGGGAGAACGGAACCATTATCGCATCTTTCGGCATGCATCCAGTCCAGCGCCGATACGACTGCTTGGGCGTGGGGAATTGTCCAAACCCAGAGGTTTAATCGCACCCTCGATCCCCTCATTTTTCCCTGCGGGTGGAAATTTGACCGACCGCGAAGATGAGAATCTTTATCGCCGAGCGGAACTGGCAAAATGGATGGTATCGACGTCGAATCCTTTGACGGCACGCAGTTTCGTCAATCGCGTATGGCAAGGGCACTTCGGTCATGCGATTGCAGCTACCCCAAATGACCTCGGACTCAATGGGTCTCCCCCCAGCCATCGCGAATTGCTCGATTGGCTGGCATGTGATTTTCGAGAGAGCGGTTGGGATTTAAAGCGTTTGCACCGCCAAATCCTACTGTCCGCAACGTATCAACAATCAGTCCATCGATCCCCAGCGGCCATTCAAACAGATTCAGAAAACAGGTATTTATCGAGCTTCCCATCGCGACGATTATCTGCCGAGGAAATCTGGGACCATTTACATACTGCTGCTGGAACATTAGAGAGACCCAGTTATGGTCCACCGTTCGTCCCAAAGTTAACCGACGAGGAATTGTTGGGGATTTACGACATCGAGCAAAAACCTGAGAAGAAATGGCCCGTGACCAAGGAGCAGCATCGACGAGCGATCTACATCCTCAACCGTCGTTCGTTTCGATTCCCCTTATTTGAAGCATTCGACCCGCCAAACAATAGCGTGAGCTGCCCCACACGCCAAACCACCACGGTACCAGCGCAGGCACTGACGATGCTCAATAGCACCATTGTGCAAGTGGTGAAACATCCGACGGCATCCCATTCTCCGACATACAATCCTACCGGCAAATTCTACTCCGAGATGAGCGGCAAATCGTAAAATCGCTCGCGGAGCAATTCGCGATCTACACCACCGGGGCAGCCATCAGTTTCGCCGATCGAGCAGAGATCGAGCGTATCGTGGATGACGTCCAAGCCAACGGCTCTGGGATCCGCACTCTCCTGCATCGCGTTGTTTCGAGCAAGTTGTTCACCCAAAAATAGATTCCCTACAATTGTTTCGTCAATTATCCATTCACTCTAATCCCCCGTTCTCTAGGTGGGAAACGAGTCGTCAATCGAATGATGAACTACAAATACAACCATCCAAAAACGAGTCGCAGGTTCTTTCTGCGAGCCAGCGGTGTCGGGTTGGCATTGCCAATCCTCGATGCATTCCTCCCGCGAGGTGTTCGAGCGGCCGAGGAGTCTATCCCTCAGCGATTGGTATGCATTTGTACTACCTTGGGATTGCATGCACCGTTCTTGTTCCCAGATGCGAGCGGTCCAGACTACGAAACGACCCCTTATTTGCAAATACTCCGCGCCCATTGCAAAGACTTTACCCTCATTAACGGCATGTCCCATCCGGACCAATCAGGATCTGATGGTCATTCGTCGGGGATGACATGGCTGACCGCAGCACGACACCCAGGGCTCGCTGGTTTCCGCAATACAATTTCCATCGATCAATGGCTCGCCTCTAAAATTGGTTTGCAGACTCGGTATCCTTCGTTGCAATTGAGCACAGATGGTTCAAGCCAATCGTATACATCATCCGGCATCATGATTCCGGGGGAACAATCCCCCTCACGCATGTTCGCCAAGCTGTTTCTCGAAGGATCAGCCGAGGCCAAAGAATCGCAGATTCAGAAACTGCGGGAAGGAAAGAGCATTATGGATACCGTCCGTGAGGAAACTCGGGACGTACGCGTCCGAATCGGAAAGGAGGATCGTGAAAAGCTCGACGAGTATCTCCATTCGGTCCGAGAGATGGAGCAGAGATTGTCTGCTGCGGAGGCATGGGTCAATAAACCGAAGCCAAAAGTCGATGCTGATATCCCTCAGGATATCAAAGAGAACAAAGATCTCGTCGGACAGATGCAATTGTTGTTCGAACTGATTCCCCTTGCTCTGCAGACCGATTCGACACGACTGATCACGGTGTTGGTTCAAGGGCGGAACGATGTTCCGCCGATTCCTGGAGTCAGTATCGATCACCACAATCTGTCTCATCACGGCCAGGACGCTGAGAAACTTCGGCAACTTCGACTGGTCGAGGAGGCCCAGATCCACGCTTTCGAAAAATTGCTGGCTGCACTCAGTCGTAAGCAAGAGGGTGCGACCAGGCTTCTCGATAGCACGTCGGTTGTATTTGGAAGCAATCTTGGGAACGCGAATTCTCATGACACAAAGAATTTGCCACTGCTGCTTGCTGGCGGACGATTTCGCCATGGAAAGCATCTGGTTTTGGACCGCGAAAAGAACACCCCATTTTGCAATCTTTTTGTCCAAATCGCCCAGCAGATGGGTCAGGAAATCGACCAATTTGGAAGCAGCTCAAGCGCCAGTGTAGGTGGACTTGACTTCGCGTAAGGCTCCGCCGATCATTCGGTCGATTTTGAGATCGACGAATCTGCACATAACCAAGACCTTTCTTGCACCATCACCTGCTACCTATACAATGTCCCCTCTCCCGCGGCGTAGTCGTTACTCGAGAGGGAACCGACAGCCTTCCGTTGATTCGAATTTCAAGCATCGCACCTTACTATGACCAAACTGAAAAACAACATCCATCAATCCATCGTTGCCTGGTGCTATCAAGCATGTGGGGATCAGTGGAGCCTAGACCGTCTGTGCGAAGTTGCAAAAGATCTTGGCTGTGACGCCTTGGAAATCGTACCTTCGTCCGAGTGGGGGATTTTGAAAAAATATGGACTGAAATGTGTTCTCTCGCCGAACGGGATGCCGGGTGCACCTTTTGTAAAAGGCTTCAACAACAAGGCGTACCATAGTCAAGTGGTATCCTGCATGTTGCAATCGATCCAAGAGACCGCCGATGCTGGCTTCCCAAACGTGATCGCGTTCACAGGCTACAAATGGCGCGATGCGGAAGATCCGTCGAGTGGAGAGATTTCCCGTGCGGAGTGCCTTGCCAATTGCGTCGAAGGACTCAAACAAGTTGCGGGATTGGCAGAAAAGTTGGGTATCAACGTATGTCTAGAGCACCTCAATACTCGCGACGGATCGCATCCGATGAAAGGTCATCCAGGCTACCAAGGGGACGATCTAGAACTCGTGGCTGAGATTGTCCGAGCTGTTGGTTCAAACCGAGTGAAATTGCTCTTTGATTTTTACCACGTGCAAATCATGCACGGTGACGTGATGCGCCGAATCGAAGAAAATATCGATATCATCGGTCACGTTCATGTTGCTGGGAATCCAGGCCGAAATGAGCTCGACGACCATCAGGAAATCAACTTTCCACCACTTCTTCGAAAGCTACATTCGCTCGGCTACCAAGGTTATGTAGGGCAAGAGTTCATACCCACTCGCGATGCCTATGAGGGATTGAGAGAAGCAGTGACTCTTTGCGATATCTAGATGGTGCTTCGTTCACTGATGGTTTCATCAGCGCTACGCGATATCGTTCGCACCGAAATGTCACGCTTCGATCACTGAAATTGTTTCTTCAGTGATCTTATTTTTCAGAATCAAACGCCGAGTTCCATCGGGGAGTATCTCCCGCTTGATCACGATGTGGTTATCGTCGAACATTTCCAATGCCTGTCGGGTTGGATCGGGTGCTCGCCTGTCCGACTCGGTATTACCACGCCAATCTTCGATCTCAATCGATTCCCATCGCTTCGTTTCCATGGATCGGTAGGCTGCGTCGATGATCGCATTGACCACGTAGCCATCGTAGAACGTCTCCCGTGGAGCTGAGCGGTTTTCAAAACCGCTCAGCATATCTTTAAACATTTCGGTATAGCCCAAAGCGCTTGCTTCGTCTCCCACTGGGAATAGCCACCCCGATGAGCTTTCGGATTTTTCCGAAACGTACTTGGCGCTACCCACCGAGGAAAATACTTCGAATCCGGTCCGAAGCCAATGGTTGAGCCATATCGTTCCTTCGGTGCCGGAGATTTCATCCCTGAGGTCCATACCTCCTCGAAATGACCAACTCACTTCGAATTGACCGATGGCACCATTCTCGTATCGAACCAATCCAATGGCGTGATCTTCGCTATCGATGGGATGGACTTGGGTTGCACCCCAGCAAACAACTTCAGTAGGCCGGATTCCTTTTCCGATGAAGGAGCGAGCGATCTCGATGCAGTGGCAGCCCATATCGACAATCGCCCCACCTCCTGCAACTGTTTTGTCCCAAAACCAGGCAGAATGGGGTCCCGGATGTGTTTCTCGTGAGCGGACCCAAAGGATTTTCCCGAGACACCCCGAACTGACGGTATCCAATGCTTTGAGCGTTTTAGGAGTGTAAACGAGATCCTCAAGGTATCCATGGAACACCCCTGCGTG
>VGZN01000393.1 GCA_016872635.1 Planctomycetota bacterium
GGTAAAAACGCCATCGTTTTCCCGCAAACATCCATCCCGAAAAGTGGACGGGAAGGATCGGGACTAAGAGGAGCGAAGCGAGAAGAAAAACCAGCCACTGACTGCGGGCCGACTCGAGTGGATTCAAAGCAGGTGGTCCTACCATGTTATCCAACGGGATTCCAGCCAAATCCACCATCCAGTTGGATTCCGCAACCGTGGCTTGAATGCCGATGGCGATGACCGCCATCAATAGTAGCCAACGCCTTATCCCCCACCGCGGCCGAATCGAACTCGTCGCGCCGATGATCTCCAATCCTGAGAGCAAGCTGGCTAGCCGAAAAAGGACGAGCCCCTTGATCAAAAACCAAAACACGACTGGAAGATCGATCTCCCAAAAGGTGTCCCAATTGCTGAACATATCTGGTCGAAAACGCCAATCCAACCAAGCTACAACAGCGAGCATCAATGCCAGATACACCATCCCGCCCAACATCGCGAGGTAACGCCCCGGTCCCTGCATGGCGATCCAAGCGACCACGCACCAAATCGGGATGTTTGCAATGTCTTCAAGACCAGACTCCTCGGCAGGTTTCAGTAATGAAAACACCCCCTGGACAATCATCAATCCAACACATACCGGTACCATCCGAACGGAATAGCGATTCCACATGGCCGGAGAGTGCAATGCCTCATGCTCTGCATTGCGAGGCAATCCTATAGGATCCGACGCGGATTCATCATTGAGGTCAGGCATAGGCGAAATCCAGTAGCACGCTCAATCGGGATTCCGAGTTCACTCGCCCAACCGTGAAATACTCAAATGTTGGCATGGTACTTGTCGGGTATCAATGAAGTCCCAGCATCGGGTCAAAACCGAACATGTGGTTGAGGTTTTGAACCGCTGCACCACTGGCACCTTTGACCAAGTTATCAATGGCGCTGATCAGAATTATCCGCGGTCCATTTTCGCGGACGGTGATGTCGACATAGTTGGTCCTCGCGACGAAACGAGTGGCAGGAAGGTGCGACACGATGCGAACGAATCCGGTGTTGGGATAGTAGGAGTTCAAGCACTCTCGCAGTTGATTAGGGGTCGAGCCGTTTGCCGGATGGACATAAATCGTCGATAAGATTCCACGTTCCATCGGGGTGAGATGGGGTGTGAAAACAATCTCGGGATCAACGCCTGAGAATCGATGGACGATGTCGGCGATTTCCGGCTGATGCCTATGATTTCCAACGGAATAAGCCGAGATGCTCTCGTTGACTTCGCAGTACAGATTCCCGAGTTTGGGAGTACGCCCTGCACCGCTCACACCCGATTTGCTATCGACGACGATGTCTCTCGGAGAAATCAATCCTTCCTTGAGCAACGGAGCCAAGGGCAAGATAGCCGATGTAGGATAACAGCCCGGATTCGCTACCAATGAAGCATTGGGCAACTCACTCGCAAACAATTCCGGTAATCCATACGGAGTCGCACCGAGACGACGCGGATCTGGATGCTTCTCTCCGTACCACTTTTCATACAGTTCTGGGGTACTGAGCCGGTAGTCCGCAGACAAATCGATGACACGGCATCCAGCATCCAACAGCTCCATGACAACATTGGCGGAAGCACCGTGTGGCAAGCAGGTCATGGTCACGTCGCATCGTTCTGCAATTTGGGCCGGGGTCAAATCCTCAACGGGCAAACGCAACGTTCGCAATAGCGATGGATGCATATCCGCAATCATGCTCCCATCCGCTTGCCGGCTTGTCGCTGCGACAATCTGAACATGGGGATGGTGCAACAACCATTGGATGGCTTCCAATGCGGTGTAGCCCGACGCGCCGACGATTCCAACTTTAACGATCCGTTTTTCCATCTCGATTTTCATCCCTTACATAAACCAAGGTTCAGTGCTGTGATCGCGCAGAATCCGACGAATGGTCTCGCGAAAATCCCCGAGGATCATCGCAGTAGCACCCCAAACAAAATGACCATCGACTTGGAAGCCAGGTGCATCAAACTCAGAGTTGCCGCGACGCAGCGTGCCAATTCGCATGCAATCGTTCGAAAGTAGCTGATCAACGGACAAGTAGATCACCGCGGCCACTTCATCGGGGTTGGGGTTGATCTTGGGCTTCAATGACGACACGCTGACCAATGGGGTCACCGAATGCTTGCTGGCAAATACATAGAGCGGAGACAATTGGCCTAGCGGTTGCAAGTACTCCGTCGAACACCCGAGCTCTTCGCCGAACTCACGGCACGCCGTACGCCATTCCGATTCTCCCGACTCGGAACGACCACCTGGCAATGATATTTGACCACCATGATCGGCCATTTGGCTGGGCCGTAAGGTCAAGGGGATCTGCCAAGTACCTGATTTTCCAGGGAGCAAGGAAATCATCACGGATGCTCGGTGCGCGCTCCGCAAAGCGGGTCCTCGATGCCTTCCATAGGCGTACCGCGGTGCGTAAAGACGGTGCACCGAACGATCTTCTGGGGGGCGATTCGCGAGCTCCCGTCGCAACCAGTCCGGCAACAGAGATAGGTCTGTCGATTCAGTGCTCATGATTCTACCAGACCTCTGCCGATTCAATTATCATTCTGGCTAGTTCGGAACCTCAAGGGGTCGAGATCGCTCCAATGGGTCAAACTCCAATTAGAACGTATCCCCAGCAATTCCACGACGCAAGTCTTCTTTGGACGCTCGGAAAATCTGCTTTCCACCCAGACCTCTTCCTCGGAAATGTCCCTGAAAACTTCCATCACTTTGTTTTTTCACAACTGAAGCTCGCATGACGCGTCGATCGCCCCAAAATCCGAAAGTGATCGCTGGTGCACTCAAGCTCCTTCCTGCACGCTGGGCGATCGCGATCCTTGTCGCCGCTATTGCCTACGTATTGTTACAGCCCAAGCTCAATCAATGGTTTGGTTGGAATTTGCCCAGCGCAGCAGCCATGCTGGGACAAGAAACCCCGGCGGCCTCGAAAAGCAGCCCGTCTCAGAAAGCAAACCAACCTCCGATCAGCAAACCGGCATCCAGTAACTCTCCAAGTCCTGGAAAGTCCGACGACGTAGCCTCCAACAAAACCTCCGCTTCGAAGCCCTCCAATCCAGAGCGTTCTCCTCAAAAATCATCGCAATCCGACGGGAAGGACTCCACAACTACCAAATCGAGCTCGAGTGCCCAACCAGGTTCAACAGCAAAAACCGGCTCGACCGCGAACAGTAGCTCGAACCATGGCTCGACCGAACCCGAAGACCTGAAGCTTCGCTTCCTAAAACCCGTTGGGAAAGACCGGTACGAATCCCCATCGGGCCTGATCTATGCCCCAGGAAGCGAAGAAGGGCACCGCCTGAAGCACATCGAACGGCACTTGGCCGATCAACCTAATCGACCTGGATCTCACGGTGTTTTCGATGGCGACATGCAAGCCTTCCTTGCGGCAATCGACGACGGATACAAACGCGCTCGCGGACACGCGAAAGGGACAAAACAACGGGAAGAAGAAGGAATGACTGTATTTGAAGCACCGTTCGACAAGCCGATCGGATATCTCGGCGGATCCGAAGGGGCGAGGAAAGGGAAACCCAAGCTGAAACGGTTGCGAATCGTGGTTCGAGACAAGAACCTGATCACCGCTTTTCCCATCCAATAACCCAGAAAACCAATACCCACCCACGTGTCGCGGGGAGAACACTTTCCCATGGTCGATCGGATTCGGCCAAACCGCAACGCATCCCTTGAAACTTTAACCGACGCCAACTCAACTTTTGCAAAATGGTCCTGCCCTATCTTATCTACGTTCGTACCTGTCCCTCCTGCGGGGATGGCTTGTGCCGTGTTCGCGTTTGTACCCACGAAAATAAGCTCGCTGGATGCGTAGTGTGCGATGAATGCGAATCCGTGTGGACCGATCCAACCATGACAGAAAAATTCACGGAAGGTGTCGATTCCTACACAGCATCGTGCCCCGATTGCGGCCGCTCCCTTTGGGACGACACCTCGCACTGGGCTGATATTCAAGAAGTTTGCTTGCTCGGATGGTACGACAAAGTGAAAGTCGCTCGTACTTAGGCCCTCGTAGCCCTACCAGCACTCCACCATTCCTGAACGATTTGACTGATCGTTTCTGAAAACGGGAAGCGTATTGGACGAATCCCTGTAAAACTTTGTCGCATATGCGAATCCGATTGACAGCACTGCAGAATTTCACTCCGGATTTCGATTTCTCTACTGGTATTCTGGGACGGGTGACGGACAATTTCGGCTCGACTCGCAATGCGCTATCTAACCCATGTGGCGAACGATGAATGTCGTCCACGGAAGGATAGCTAGTGCAGTAATGCATGATGCTTCATCGTTGGAGTTCGACAACCAACAGCGTCATTTCGGTTTCGCCCCCCTCTGCGTGTCGCATCATTCCCAAACGTACCTATCCGGCGGAGCATTGACTTGCAAATCGACGTACCTGTTACCGTCAAACCGTACACCGTCCATTGGGTTTATGTATGCACCATTGTCCTGGTGCATATTCTGGCTCTGCTGGCCTTCTTTCCCTACTTTTTCTCATGGGCTGGGGTAATTGCAGCCCTTGTTGGAATCCATGTTTTCGGACAAGGAATCACCATCGGCTACCATCGGCTTCTTACCCATCGGAGTTTCAAAACTCCACTTTGGGTTGAACGCACATTTGCCATCTTAGGCATCTGCTGCTTGGAAGATACACCCGCTCGATGGGTGGCAATCCATCGCATCCACCATGTTCACTCGGACGACCAACCCGATCCGCATTCTCCGTTGGTGAATTTCCTCTGGTCCCACTTCGGCTGGCTCTGTGTCAACAATCGCAATACGCATTGCCTTTCCGCTATCGAGAAATTCTCCAAGGATTTGCTCCGGGATCCGTTTTATATGTACTTGGAAAAACGTCCGCTTACCCACGTCTACATCGCCCTTCTGCAAATCCCGGTCTTCTTCCTCCTCGGAACACTGATCGGTTATGCGATGAGCGGTCCCGACCAAGCAATCCGTATGGGAATGAGCATGGTCGTTTGGGGTGTCTATGTACGGCTCGTTGCGGTTTGGCACATCACTTGGTCTGTGAATTCGCTAAGTCATTTGTTCGGCTACCAGAACTACGAAACCGGTGAGCACAGCA
>VGZN01000394.1 GCA_016872635.1 Planctomycetota bacterium
CGGAGCGGGCTATCGCACGCACGCAATTGTTCCGCGATTTTCCTGATGCTTTCGTGATCGACTGTTTCATTTGGCAACAGCTTATCCACCGTGGAAAGGGAGCGGACCCATTGCTCGATTCCGGTTCGGTTTGTGGAAGGGACGCAATGGTTCCAAAGGTACCAACTGATGCTTCTCAGGCGCGGTGCCGTTGCATGCATGCCGAGTGATTGCATGGAGTGTAGGAGACCTGTGAGGATTTTCGAAGCGTCATTGTCATGCACACCGCGCACGTAACCTTCCGCGTAGCGATTTTGCATCCGCTGTCGGACCCAATCCGATTTCTGGACCGCGTCTAATTTCAAGTAGTCTGAGGCGCGAAGGATTCGATTAGTTGCATCGGCTTCTATCGGGATTGTTTGATCAGGTTGGCGAACTCGTCGTTTGGTTGCCTCCTCTGTCATTGACAGATACAAGCAATAGGCCAGATACTCCCCGCGGTAAACTTCTTTCGATTCGCTCGGAAGCGGCTGACCCCACAAATCGCTCGCTGCATCCAGCGATGGGTCAGACATAGGTTCAAAGTACTGCGTCCCTGTTAAATGCAAATTCAAAGAGTTGTTTCGGACGACGGTGGTCAGCTCGATAGGCTGTTGATTGACGCTGAAGGAATGCTGCCCTAGCCGGATTGCGGAATTACCATCGCTTAGCAATTCTCGACGATCACGCTGTTGACGCATCGAGTCGTCGGAGATCGCTTTTAATCGCGACAGAACATCGTCGCGCCGAACTGAATCGCCGATCTCTTTGAGTTGCTCCGCGATCTTGCGAACTTTTTCGACCATGAGGTCGGACGCGAAATAGGCCAGCAACTCGGTGGGGGACTCGATTCTTGCGGATCGTGACGTAATACCGTCGAGGATTCGATTGGCAGCTGCGACGAGCGTATTTGCCCTTTGGTTTTGTTGCTCGACCAGTTGCTGTCGTTTCGATTCAAAGAGATCGCAAAGCGCCTGTCGTTTCTCCGTAAGACGTAATAAGAGTTCTTGCGAGTCAGCGTACCGGCCTTCAAGTTCTTCGATCTGGAGCAAGATCCGTGTTAATCCAGAATCTACTTGTTCGAGCGAATTTGATGAGTCCAGTCCACCTGCTGCAGCTTGATCGAGAAGCTTAGATTGGGATGCAAAGTCGGATTCGAGTTCTCCTGTGGTCAGCGCGCGGAGCCGCGTCTTCAGGGACGAGCGGATTCGATTCAACAACGCCAAGCAGTTGCCTATCCGATCCACAATATTGGTTCGCTGCGAAAGATCATCGATCTTGAGCTGGGATACGGTCTCGACGAGCAACTCGAGACCGGCGCCGATTTCAGAGAGTTGCCCTTCCAGTTTTCTAGCAGTGGATGATGCCCCAACTTTCGAGATTTCTGTTTCCAATCCCTCGATGCGCAGGGAGTATGGAGTCAATGACGCAGGATCGAGCAGGAACTGAACGCAGCGTACCCCCAGTCGTTCTGCGGCTTCGACCAATTGCGTCTCGATGACGTTGACGCGATCGTTATCGATATAACGCAATTCCCTGAGCTGAATTACCTTGCCACGTTGGGCTCGAAGAGCGGCTAATTGCTGGACGAAATCCTCGACTTTGTCGAATCGCGTCCGTTCGAAGGCCTTGAGCAGTTCGGTGCATTCTTTTTCGGTGCGTTCTAACGCCGCGTTGGTTTCGTTGCGTACTCGGACGACCTTCTCGAATTCATCGACTGCGGCGTTCGCAGCTTCACGGATTTCCTGTATGGGTGCTGATAGGTGAAGGGCTTCGTCCCGATCGAGCCAGAAGTAGGAATCGAGCAAATTGGTTGCTCGCTTACTCAGATCCGCGTAAAGGTCTGCATACGACTCATCTTTGTCGATGAGAGAGAGAAGTTCTTGGCACTCTGCCATCCCTCGAACTAAATCACGATTTCCGATCTTGAATAGAAGCGTTTCAGATTGAACGGTAGGACTAAAATCCGCGCCGGTGAATGGAGTTTGCCAGATTTGTATCGCATGGTGCTTCTGGGCTGTCTCGCCAGCCCGCATGCTCAGCATGTGTCCGTTCTCAAAAAAAGCCTGTCCGTGGCAAATGAGGGGTGTATCCACTTCCTGCCGAATGAGGTTGTATCGCAATTGCAAATAAACGCCGGCCTCTTGGTTGACAAAAAGATACAAGTAATCTTCGCCATTGGGAGAACGAATCATCCGGTCGAAGCTGAGATCGGAAAGCCTGTGATCGAAGAGGCGAGATTGTCCCGTTTGCAGAACAAATCCGTTGGGAAAGATGATGCCATGATCGTCCGGAAGCAAAACGCAGGCTTGGCCGATGGAATCGAGTCGCTCCGTTGCGGAGCGTTTTGTACTGAAAACGAGATATCGAAAATCTCGCTCTTGATACGGACGGATCTTGAGGAGGATTAGATTCCCGAGTATCGCATAATAGGTTTCAGCATCGTCGAGAGTTTGGTCAGGGCTGTCTACCGGCTCACGATAGATGCCAAGTCCATCTTCGGTGTTGTCCTCAACCTTGATGGTCAAATCGCCATGGACGCACTCGACGAAAACTTGGTCTTCGATGGAAATATGCGGGTGCCTTCCAGGGCGATGATGATCGCGTGTGGCTCGCTTCCATGCAAACTCGTGTTGAGGTGGTTGGCGAACTTCTGACTCACTGCGGTTGTCAATGTAATGTAGCGTCTCTCCATCGATCGCCCACTTAAAGGCTTTGAAACTTGTCGAAGTCTTTCCGATTTGAAAGACCATATAAAGGTTTGGTCCATTGCATACAAATCTGGAAAATGTTGCATTGCGATAGTATCGGTAAAGCTCTTGGAAGTCTCGTTGGAACGGACTGCTAAGGATGCCTTGGAGCGATTCCTGCTTGGCATGCTCTCCATCGAATCGATAGATTGAGAGCACATCTTCGGGCGAGATATCCGTTTTCAAGCCGAACTGCACGTTTAACCGAGCAGCACATGTGTCTTGGTGGAAAAGATATCACGCGGTACACAATTGTGATCCGTTGTTACATGCGTTGTTGCCAGAAGCCGTGTTTCGACATTCCCAAAGACAGCCGCTCGTGCCGCGTTCAGTTTGGCGAATCGTGAACGCAATTCGCCCGCCGATTCGCGAAGGCGATTGCGTAGGACTTCATAGGTGCCAGACGCCAGAGCATTCGTGGTCATGGTGTTCGCCCGAGGCTATTTCTTGGCAAGGAAATTTCCGACAGGCTTGTTGGCGATATCGAGCGAACTCGCGATCCCTAGAAGCGTCGCCAATTGCGTATGCAATCCGGCAGCGTCGCCTCCGGCAAGCAGCTTAGCAATCAACGCAGCGACGCTGAGGTCCTTGATCTCGCCCGAGTTCAAGTGCAACTGCCCCAAGAGCCGATCGAGTTGCTCCTTAAAATGCTCTGGGCTCCCTGTGAAAAATGTCTCTTTCACATCGGTAGCAACCTTGGAACTCAAAACGAATCGATCGATCGATTTGCCTCCTTTCACCGCGGAGGAGATTTGTTCGAAGAACTCACCGTCACCTCCAACAATATCGATATTGGCCGTTTTGAGGGCTTCACCCAACACGGACGCCTGGCTATTGGCGATCGATTGCTGCGCGCTAATTGCGGCGAGTTCGATCTGCTTTTCCTTCTCGAGCTTTAGTTTGAACTCTTCGTGCTCTTTACCAACCGCATCAAGCTCCTTCATCGCGTTTGCCTTCTCGGTAATCCCTTGAGCTTCCGCAGTGAATTTTTCCCGAAGGATACGCGCTTCGGCGAGTCCTTGGTCTTGGGTTGCGGTAGCCTTGGCCTGCAACACCTGTGCTTCAGCCAACCCCTTCGCTGCATGCTCGGCACTTGTTGCGGCCGCGAGAAGCTTTGTTGCAGCCGATTTTTGTTCTGCCTCATCGCGATGCGCCTCAGCTTGGATCCGAATCATAGCGGCGGTGCTCTCTGCCGCCTTGCGAGCTGCCTCAGCGGCTTTGATTTCTTTCACCAACGACTGCTCGGCGGCGGTTTCTGCTGCCGTGATTTCGACCTTTTTAGTGCGCTCTGCACTCGCGAAGGCTTCTGTATCTTTGATCTTTTGTTGTTCTTCAACAACCGAGCGTTCGACGATGACCCGCTCTCGAATCACCTCTTGGATATTCCGACGCTCCAATTCGAGCGCTTTTTCCTTCTCGACAACCGCCAACCCGACGACTCGCTCTCGTTCCGTCGCTTCTAAGGTCTTGTCTCGGTTGATGCGCTCCAACTCGACGGCATCGGTGCGCTCTTTGTTCCGCTGCGCGACGAGGATCGTCCGTTCCTTGTTTTGATTCGCGATACCAATTTCCTCATCGACGGCTATCTTCGCTCGTTCCGCAGCGAGTCGGCTTTCCTCTTGGACTTTGGCCGCTGACGCGTGCTCGCGAGCTTGAATCTCGGCAACCTCTCGCTTTTGCCGCTCTGTCGCTTCGATCCGTTGGCGTTCGAGTTCCAAAATTGCTTCTTGAGCTTCGACGTCTTGCTTTTTTAGAGTCTTTTCTCGTTCCCGGGTAAAATGGTTTTCCTTAATCTTTTCGGTCGACGTCAGTTCGGTGATCTTCTTGATACCTTCAGCATCGAGGATATTGTTGGGATTGAGCAACTCGAGACGAGTTTGTTCCAGGTAGTCAATTGCACAGTCATCCAGACGGTATCCATTCAAGTCTGTCCCGATGACTTTGAGGATCTCGTTCTTGAACTTATCGCGTTTGTCGTAGAGCTCGACAAATTCGAATTGCTTTCCCACTGTTTTGAGGGCCTCGGAAAACTTTGCATCGAACAATTCGCGGAGAGTTTCGACTTGACTAGCCCGTTTGCAACCAATCGACTGCGCAACCTCTTTGATTTCTTCTGCAGTCTTGTCGACACGGATGAAGAACGCTGTTTTGATGTCTGCTCGAATGTTGTCCTTGCAGATCAACCCCTCCGAGCCTTCGCGAGCGATCTCAAAGCTCTTCAGGGTCAAATCCATTTTCTCATAACGGTGGATCACCGGCCAAATCAAAGCCCCACCGTCGATGATGACCGACATCCCGCCCATCCCGGTTCTGACGATCGCTTCGTCAGGACCAACCTTCTCATAAAATTTGCCAGCGATGA
>VGZN01000395.1 GCA_016872635.1 Planctomycetota bacterium
ATGCGGTCGGGGGACGCCATATTTTCCCAGCAGACCGCGATGCGGACGATCACGTCTATTGCACGTTTGAGTTCCCAGGACCTGAATACAGCGAAAAGTTCGATCTGGGTTACAAGCAAGCAGGCGGGGTTAAAGGTGTACCGGGATACGACCAAGACCCCAACAAGAAGATTGTGGTCACCTACTCGACCATCAACGGGAACGTCTATGGCGGTTACGGCGAAGTCGTTATGGGGACCAAGGGAACTCTCGTGCTCGAGAAAGAGCAAGAAGTCATGCTTTACGCGAAGGGTGACACCAGTGCGGCTGCAGGGGTCAAGGCTGCGGGGTCTGGTTATGCTCTAGACACCCAAGCCAGTGGTGGTGCATCCGCACCAGTCTCCAAAGCAGCAGCGGCTGGTGGACCTGTGAGCCGAGGGTACACCGAGGAAATCGAGCACTGGGCTTATTGCATCCGCAACAACTCGCCGGAAAACAGGCCGCGATGCTATCCGGAAGTAGCGATGGCCGACGCCATCATCGCTCTGACAACCAATGTCGCTCTACGGAAATCGGCTCAAGGCGAAGCTGGCTTCGTGAAATTCCAAGAGTCTTGGTTCGACGTCGATAGCGATGATACACCGGATGGAAGCGTTTTTGCCGATGAAATGAAACGCCTCAAGGAATACAAGATTCCTACGTAATGGACTCGCACGAAGTACCTATGGACGCCATCAATACCGTGGAGCCAAAGCATCGAGTTGGCCCACCGCGCGGACTGAGCATTCGCGGCAGGCATTTCGTTGGACCTTTCGTTGTCGGGCTGCTCATTCTTCTGGCGATCACCCTCTCGATCGCTTTGCAATTCCAAACGATCATGAGGCAGCTTGATGAGTCCAGGACTCTTTGGCCCGCTGCTTCTGTGGAGTTATCGCATCGCTACGCCGAATTTGATCGTTTGGTCCATTCGGCTTCCTCGACTACGATTGAGGGGCCTTCCAAAGAACTTTCAAAGGATCGAGCATCTTGGAGTGCTGAGTACGCGGCATTTCGCGAAACGACGCAGTACGACCGGCAATGCCCCCACGCAATCAACTTGGAACGTTTCATTCGGTCGCGAGAATCGGTGTCGAGCCAATCATTAACAGCTCAAACTACATCAACTCAGGTGGACCCTATACCTCCATTGCCGCATTCCGAGGCGATCGACCGTTTTTTGCAGTCTGAACAACGGAGGGTCACCGCTCAAACGAATACGATCGGGCGATGGACCATCTTTTCGTTGAGGCTAAAACTCCCCGAAGCGTTTTCCGAGGGGGGATAAGCGATGGACTGGGAGACATTCGTCGGGCATCATCGCCAGCGAGGTTGGTTCGCGAATGCAGTGCGTCAACAGCGACTTGCCAGCACTTTCTTGATGGTTGGACCGAGCGGAATTGGGAAACGCACGTTCGCAAGGCTCGTTGCGAAGTCGTTGCTGTGTACGAACTACCAGCCGACCGAGTTTGCGACCTGTGGTACGTGTGAAGCTTGCGTTCAAATTGAGGCAGGGACCCATCCGGATCTCATCGAGATCAAAAGAGAAAAAGACAAGTCTAATTTGTCGATGGAGCAATTGGTAGGCAGCGATGAGACCCGAATGCGCGAGGGGTTGTGCTATGAAATCCGAATGCGACCTTACTCCGGGCGGCGGAAAATTGCGATTGTTGACGATGTGGATACGCTCGCCGTCGAAGGGGCCAACAGCCTTTTGAAAACTTTGGAGGAACCACCCCCGGGCGCATTGATCTTTTTGATCGGTACTTCCGAGCAGCGGCAGCTGCGAACGATCCGCTCTCGGTCTCAAATCGTGCGATTTGCGCCTCTAGCGAACGATGAGTTGGCGCTGCTGATTCAGCGGCATGGTTTGGCCGACAAGTCCGCGGAGGCATTGCGTCTGGCCCAGCAATCGCATGGCTCCCTGTTGTTGGCATCGCAAATGCGCGATGAGGCGATGCGGGAGTTCAGGGAGTTATTGGTCGAATCCCTCGATTCGAAACCGATTGATTTTCCACGCCTAAGCAAGACCATTACCGCGCATTTGGATTCCATTGCTTCCGAGGGACAAGCGAGACGCGATCAATTGAAATGGGTCTTGGATATCGCAATCGATCTCTACCGCGAATCGATGCGTCACGGGCTTGGTGTTCCCTCCGCGTTGGATGCCGCGATTCATCCATCGTCCGCCGAGAATGCTGCTTCAGGAACTTTGCAGCGATTATCGCCGGAAACTCTTAGTTCCTTGATCCAGAGAACCCAGCAAGCCCGGGAGCAAGTCGATCGCAACGTCAGTCCCGCCGCGCTCGTGGAAGCGTGGGTCACCGAAGTGACCGGCATGTCTCGCGCTTGATGCGATCTGCCTATCGTACGGTTAAACCTTCGTTCCGACTTTGGATCCATGTCCGAATCTCGGGGAGTCGCCCGTATGCGTACGCGAGCAATGCTAGGGGGTGAATAGTCGGTTTATCGACCCCTTGCTCCATTTGTAGTTTGCACGATGTGCATTCGGTACTACCGATTTGCGAGGTGGTTTGTTGCATGGCGCTGATGAGTCCCCAGCCGACGCGAAGCGACGTTCGATATGCTTCGCGTTTCAGCCCATAGGTTCCTGCCATGCCTGAACAACCTGCATCCGCATGGTGAACCGTGAGGCCTGGAATAAGGCTCAATAGTTGCATTCCGGAATACTCTGGGTTCATCGCACGAAGATGGCATGGGGTATGGTAGATCACCGACATGGTTAACGGTTTGAAATCGAGCTCAAGTTCGTTTCGGTTATGCATATCCCACAGATACTGTCCAGCTTCGACGGTGTTTGCTGCAACGAGTTTCACATCCTCACCACCGATCAGCTGTGGGTATTCATGTTGCAAGCACAAAGCTGCGGTCGGTTCTGTAGTTACGATGGTGTAGCCTTGTCGGACCGCATCAGCCAATTGCCGGATTTGAGGTACGATCAGCTTGCGAACGCGATCGATATCCCCCATCGCAATCTTGGTCATCCACGTGACGCTCTGCCACGTCGGAACATAGACCTCGACTTTTTGATGCTGCATGACTTGGACTAAAGCCATCGCGACGAGTGGATTGTTCCAATTCGCGTATTGGTCAACCACATAAAGAACTTTGCGACCGGCGCCTCGATTGGGGCGGGTCAATCGATTCTTTGAGGCCCACCTCATGAACGACTGTCGGGAGATTTGCGGTAGGCGACGACTGAATGCGATTCCTGTGGTCTTCTCGAGGAGCCACCTCATGGTGCGACTCTCCATCGCCCAATTGGCTAATCGTGGGAAGCGGCTCGCCAAACTCGTCAACACATCCATTCTCGATAACAAGCGATCGGTAGGAGAGAGTCCATGAGTCGCGGTATGCTGCGCCTTGAGTTCAACCATCATTCGCGGGATATCCACCGATGCCGGGCATTCGACTCGGCATTGGTGGCAATGGAAGCATAAGTCTGCGATTTTTCGCATCTCGTCGCTTTCCGCATGGCGAACCGAAATTCGGCCGGAGAGAAGTCCTCGCAGGAGATTCGCTTTAGCCCTCGGCGATGCTTCTTCGGCACGCGATGATCGGAACATCGGGCACATGCGTTCGTTGGGTGCGCTGGAGCGGCATCTGCCACAACCATTGCACGAGTTCGCTGTGGCATCGAGTGTTTGCGACTCGCTCCATTCGAGGATAGGTAAGAACGTAGTGTTGGGTTTCGGAGAAGTCTCGACGTCCGTAGCTGGAGTGGCAGCGGATGTTTCGGCAACTGCGGTGTTGATATCTTCATCGCTGGTTACTGACGCCGACACGGTCCGCTCTACTTCGGATTTCGATTTCCGCGTTCGTTTGTCGGCTCCTTTTTTGTCAAGTCTCTTTCGATCTAGAACGCGTGTACCTTGAGCGATGACCAAAGTGGACAATGGCCGAAGGTTATCGGTGGGCTTGGGAGGTGCATCCGTGATGAGTTTTCCAGGGTTGAGAATCCCTTTTGCATCAAACAATTCTTTAACGCGTCGGCAAATCGGATAGAGTTCGCCGAGTTGCTGCCGAAGGTAACTACTGCGGCTTAATCCGACTGCATGTTCACCGGAAATGACCCCTCGGAACTCAATCGTCTTCTCAAAGAGTTTGTCCGCGATGCGCTGTAGTTTGCCGACATCCTCGGGAGACTTTGGATCCAGGAAGGGGCGGATTTGCAAGTGGCCTTGGGCCGCATGCGCAAAGAGCGTCGCGGTAACCCGTTCCGCCTTGAGAACGTTTTGCATTTCGACGAGAAACTCAGGCATGCGATCGGGTGGGATCGCGATATCATCGATAAACGGAAGTGGGCGTTGTGTGCCTGTCAGTCGTACCAAGCGGGGAACAACCCGCCGGCTCAGCTTCCATATGAAATCACGCTCAGTATCGTCGACGATGATGCGAGACTGTTGGGTGGAAGGCGCTCGCCGGACGATGCGTTGGACCAGCGACGTCAATCGCTGTCGGACTTCACCTGCATCGGCACCTTGCTGCTCGATCAACAGGAGAGCTTCGGCTCCGCGTGGAAGCATGGCCTCGTAGCGAGGGTCAAGCTCCCTCGCGATTTCGATCAATCGACGATCCATCAGATCGCACGCGGCGACTTGGTCGCGCCTCGCATCGATGGCAGCCCGAGCCGCGAGTTCCAGTCGTTCAAAAAAGAGCAGTACAACACCCCGTGCGATCGGCATGGGTTCAATCCGCAGTGTAGCTTCGGTCAACACAGCAAGTGTTCCTTCAGCCCCAGCTTGAAGTCGTGCTAAATCGACCGAATCATGTTCGCAGATAGCTTCAAGGCGATACCCACATCCTCGCGCAACACCTCTCCATGGTGGCGATTTGATCAAGCTGCGACTGGCATTGAGCAATTGGCCTAATTCCGAAGCGATGTAATCGAGCTTGGGGCTTCCGGTGTCCGGTTCCAGCCATCGCGTTTTTCCAAATCGAACAATCTCTCCATCCGCCAGAACTCCTTGCGCGGATTGAAGTGCTTCGCCGGCAGTTCCGTATTTGAGATAATGGCTTCCTAGTGCGTCGATTGCCAGCAAGCTACCTACGGTGGTTACAGCTCGAGTAGGAGGATCGATCCCTAAAATA
>VGZN01000396.1 GCA_016872635.1 Planctomycetota bacterium
CGGTCCCTTCCTGCGTACTTTTCTAGTACGTAAAAGAGGATGTAATAAAATCGGCAGAATGCCCAGATGGTGATCATCAGGAGGGCGATCGTGCGAATGCTCAGGTTGTCGTACAAAAGCAACGAAGCTGCGACGATACCGAGCGCTAGGAATAAGAAGCCTTTAAGGTGTAGGACCTTTTCGCTTTTGATGTCGTCGAGCAGCTTCATCCGTTCTCTAACTCTTTTCCAAACTGCAGCAAGTAACCGTTATTGTCGTAGATCGCAAATTCCCGCATCCCGTATTCAAAATCAGCGATGGGATAACATACCTTGACGCGATCTTGAATACGATCGAACAGTTCGTCGATGTCGTCGCAAACAAAGTAAATGGAGCCCGTAAAGCATGGACTTCGGTCCCCTTCATGCTCGTTGGGGCCCGACAGCATCAGTTCGACCTGATTCCGGATCAGTACCGCCCATCCCCAATCGGCATCATAGGCGTTGCATTCGAACCCCAGGATTTCGGTATAGAAATCTATTGTTCCTGGGATGTCCCAAGTGCGAAGTACAGGCTTGAGTGACTGGATTTGCATTCGATCGTTGTTGCCTTGTGCCTATGGTCCACGAGTTTCTAGGCGGGTTGGTTACGTCTTGGTTTTTAATTTTTGCCAGTGGGAAAGAAAGCGTGATGACTGGGATTAATCAGAAGAATTAGCGACCAGATGCCGAACGGAATTCCTAAGACAATAAAGGGGCTCAGGAATGGGATGCAGGCGAGCACCGCCCCCAATCGAGCCCATAGGAGGGACTCGAGGAACGCCATTTTCGCCCCTCCTATCGCTATGAGAATCAAGGATATCAGTTGAAGGCTTGCGAGTACCGTATCGATCGCATTGTCGAAATGAAAATTACCAGAAGCAAAAGCAAAGGCGTTAGAAACCAAGACGATGGTAACAAAGACCGAATGGACCGAGGCCATGATGATCAGAGCCGTTGCAGGGCGAGAGAGCCGAGCCCGAGCCAATTCTCTAGGATCCTGATTGATTTCGGGAGCAAGTGATGGAGGTGAATACGGATTGATCATGGCGGGTCAGTACGACGCGTGATTCGGTCCATTTTGCGATACTTATTGTCGTGACCCATGGATGCACGGATCCGCTCCAATGGTGCCGATCAATGAGTTGAGATAGTTGGGGCTCGAAACGATTGCGAGTTGTTTTTTGGCATGTTCGAGGCGATCTCGGAGGCGTAAACGTTGGGCAGCCACTTGATGGGAGGCAATCCCGCAATACTCCTCGAGGTCGTTGCATCGACGCTGCCACTGGAGGACATCGATCGCTTGCTTTGTGACCAGGCGTTCTCGGTACCAATCGCTCGACAAGAGATACGCTCGGGTGAACATGCTCCGAAACTCTGGTGCATCGGCTTGTCGGCCTTGCCAATTACCGGTTGCCATGATCATGAGAACGGCTCGAAGTGGTGGACACGCGAATGAAATGCTCTCGTCGTCGATATACGATTGGGCAACCCGTTGCTGAGCCTCGGTGATGTGGAGTACGCCATCGACGAAGGAATCTAGATCCTGCGTTTCAGGGGAAAGTATCTTTTCATCGAATACTTTGAGCGGATTGTCGAATACGCGGCCGAAGAATCGCCGTACGAAACGACTTGTAATCCGATATCCCAAGCGGCTTGCAGGGACGTGAACTCCGTGATGGGTCATGTCTTGAAGTGGCTCAAGCATTCCCTCTCGGATTAGGAAGGCGGGGTCACGTTCCTCGGGACGCAGACGGCACCAAATTTCGGGAACAAACATGCTGATGTCATGACCTACCTCGATGTCGGGGCCGATATGCCCTGCAGCGGTGCTGAAGCCACCTAGTCCGGTGAGAATCATGCTGACCAAGTAGGCATTCAGATCATAGACCATGTTGAGGGCATTGAAGGGGCCTTTGGTAAGTGCTCCTTCGCTTCCCGCGCCCGTCGTCGAGGGGCTCTTGCCCGTGAGCGAGCAAATGTAATCCATCAAAAGTTCTGGTAGCTCTTGATAATGGATGGGGTTATAAACAGCCAGCGATCGAAACCCTGATTTCAGGTCTGGAGGATTGTTTCTCCTGCCTGAGAGGATGGCAGAAACTGGGACTGGGACGGGTGCTTCGGCTGAGACGCCTCGGAATAGTTGGATCCCTCGATACGCGACGTAGCGATCGAGGGGATTTGCGAGGTCGGGGCGGTCTTGGAGGTAGCGTGGGTTTTTCGATGGTTTTCCATCAACCAAACGGGGTTGTGCCGAGGAAACCACAAACTTCTCGTCGCCATGTAGGAACTCGCGCAGTCGATCCTGCATCGGTTGCGTGTATTTCTCGAAATCAATAATGTCGGCGATCTCCGTCGCGACATTGGACTTCGGTAGTGGTTCAAAGTTACAAAAGAAGTTGCCGACATCCGCGATATCGAGTTCCGTTTGCTGATCGAGACCACGATGCACTGCGTCATCTGGTCGTTGGAACAAACGGTACTCGCAGTTTGCAACGAACTTGTAGCTTCGATCTTCTCGTTGCAAGGGAGCGTCTAATGCATTCCCGGGAACGACGATGCTCGCGGTGATGTCGTCCTCAAGCTGGATTTTATTAGCGGCGGCAAAGTCCTGCCGCAGTTTGTACATCCGCCAACGCCCGGATGCATCGAGTCCCACTCGAAGGTACATACCCACGAGTTTGCGGTTTTCGTACTTTAGTTCGTGCCCTGCTTCTCCATTGACAATATCGACGCTGAAGTGCGAACGCCAGTCGCCTTGCCACTCCGTTTTGTAAAAACGTTTGATGATGAAAGCCATGGCGTAGATGTGAGATGGAATCTTCGATAACCACGCGTTGTATTCCTCGGTATACTCGCGCGAGGGTGTCAGCAATTTGATAACGCTCCCCAGCGATCGGGTCGGATCGAGCACTTTGCGGCTCTCCCGTTGCGAGTAATCGGGTTTCTCTCGTGACTCCCCGCGCCAGCGATCTTGATAGCATCGACCGAAGATCTCGTCGAGTTTATCGAAGTCGGTGTCGATATCAGCTACAAAAATCGAACCTCCCTGCATGTAGTCCCGAATAGACTTGCTGATCTCGCTTTTGCCACCCCCGCTGACGGTGCACGGCTTATGGCAAACCGTGCCATCGCCGGCCGTCCCGAGCAGACGCCATGAGGGTGCGCAAGGATGTTTTTCCATGCGGACTTTGTAGCCACTAGGTGACATATAGATTTTGTCGGACTCTAAAGGAATCGAATGCTCGATGCCATCTACGGACCAAGTTACTTTTCGTTCAAGGATACTCGCGCGAGCATCTTCGCGAACATAGAAAAGATTGGGGAAGTTGCGATCGATACCATAACCGGTGGGCTGGATATCGATGAACGCTTGGTAGTCCTTGATGAGATCTGCAAACGTGCGGCCGTTGTAGCGTCTGGAGTTCCATTGGAAATCGTCTCCCAGATTATGTGTGATGAAAGCCAAGGTACCACCAGCGTGCTCTTCCTCGACGTTCCCCATCAAATTCGCGGCATAACTGATCTGCGTTTTGACTTCCTTTTTGCAATAGCCAAAGTAATTATCGGCGATGAGAGTGACGATAACCCCAGCGTTGGTCCTGCATGTCGCTTTGAAGGCAACTCCATCGTTGTACTTTTCCGATGGGTCACGCCAGCACATGGAGTCTCGCCGTTGCCGCTCGGTGGCATGATCCCAATGCGGAAGCCCGAGTTCTTTTTTGGTGGCTTCAATTAAATGCGGAGCTAGGATCACACACCCGGTGTGCCCGGTCCAATGGTGGCTGTCGAGCGCCGCATCATGCTCGGGAACCAAGGGATCCCCCGCATTGCCGAAGATCGATTCGACAAAGTCCAGGTTGCTGACCAGTCCCCCCGGGGCGAAGAAACGAATCTCCATGGTTTGGTGGCTGCAGTAGCCGGGTACCGCTGGTCGGACGAGAGGGCGTATGAGTAGCGATACCCATGAGTTGGCCGGTTGACCGCAGTTCTTTGTGAACGGCAGCTGCATGCTCGTATCTGGTGGATTTATCGCGCGTTGAAAGAGGGCCGCGAAGACACGCTTGGGAACAGCTCGTTTGTCACCAGAGATCGGCAATCCTCCTTCCGTAACATGAAACGTGCCCTGAGTGGTACGTCGGTCTGCTTTGGGGTTGTGCAGTACTCCGTTCGCGAGTCGGTAGGAACTCACCAACTCGTTTTGAAACGTATCTTCGCGATCGGGTATACTGAGTTCGCGAGCCATCCCGTGATGGCTCAAGACCAGCGTCGACTTTGGAAGGTGCATTGCCTCAGAGAGTTGTAGATCTGCAAAATGGTCGTCGAGAAACGTTTCGATGCGAGCGTCCACAGGTGCTTTAAGTTGCAAGAGGAGTCGATTTTTTTCCTCCAAGTTCGCGAGCAATCCTTCGGGCAAGTCGACCCGTTCCATCGCCTCCTCGTCTACAACTAAGTCGGAGGCCGCCATTTGCATGTAGAGGAATTGACGGAGCAATTCATACGACTTCGGGTCCCTTGCCGTTTTTCGACTCCATGACAGATTTCGCTCAGGGGAATCGATGAGCCATCCGTAATCGATGGAATTGTCGCCTTGTCGCGTTGGATTCATAGTGCTGCTGATGCTCAAGAGATGGACGGGAAGATCTCGGTCTGGAATCGCACGTGAGAGTGAAGACGTATCGTAACGAATCGATGGCAGCATAGCATCCAGCCGATCCTTTCCTTTTTGCTGCGATGCTTGAAGAGATTCTAGGGGAACGAAACATGGAGTTGATTCCCATGGGGCGGAGTATCGTTGACGGGCGGCAGGGGCTCAGCGTTCAAAAAGACGCCGTCTTCACAAATCGACGTTCGAAAGAGACACTTTATGAGCATGAATGCTGATGCAACTGGATGGCTTGTAAACCTGATATCGCGGTCCATTCGAATGGGTTGATGCGGTTTTCGATCGCCTTGCCAAGAGTAGGTTTGTCGGCACTACTTTTTGAAATTTCTGGTTTGCGGGATTTATAGGAAGAAACCTTTAGGAATACCTATGGCGCACAAGCGATTGCGTTCGGAGAGTTGGTGGAACGACCCGTCAAATCCAGGGATGACCGCGTTGTATCT
>VGZN01000397.1 GCA_016872635.1 Planctomycetota bacterium
CTGGCGGGCTGACGGCAACGGCAAAGGTCGCGAAGCGAATGCGTTCCATCGTTCCAATGCGTCCGGAGTTTCCCATCGCGGAAGCGATAAAGGTCCGCAGCGGGATTCGAGCGACCTTTTTTCCACATCTCCGTTGAAGCGATCGATCAAAGCGGATAACCAGCGATTCCAGAGCCAACTCTGGAAAGCCGCCACATAGATGCCACGGAGATCCTGGCGTATCAAAGCGACTGCACGCTTGAAATCGGCTGGGTGGTCTACCAAATATGTGACCACGCTGCGTCGGTGGGATCGATCCAACATCGCTTTGCATTTGTCCCACTGGCCCCAATAGTCCCGCAGTATTTCCTTTTGCTCTTTTTCACGTGGTCGATCGTGCATGTTGGCATCCGCCATGGCGAGGTACAACGCCCGCTCATAATCCCCCTTGCACCAATATCTCCCAATCAGTTCCCCCGAAAACCCAATCGATCCAAAACGCTGGTCATCAAAATAGTTCAAGACACCGAAATTCGCTGCGTTTTGCAATCGTCGATCCAGTTCTCTCCTGCGATCACTCGAGATTCCACGCAATCGAATCGCAAACCGATTTCCGGAAATGTCCTTGGCGCCGAACGGGTTGGGTATCTGACCGAGATACTCTAGATCGAACGATCGATCCGACATCCCCTGCTTCGGACCATGCGCGATCGACACGTACTGCGTGGTACTTGCATGCCGGTCCTTGAGACCGCCATAGCTGATCCGATTTCGAGGCAAATTCCAATTGCGAAGGATTTCAGAGATCGCTTCGGGTGTCCCCATCCCCCGTTTGGTCAGTCGGTAGAGTGCATAGGGGCCAGTCGTGGGACGAACCGTTGTTTGTTCGTCAACTTGAAAATCTTCAGGTTGGCTCTTTAGTTTCATGGCGTCTCTACGGTTTGATACCGCACGCCTTTTGTACCCTGGCCAAGACATCCGACGCAACTGTGCGGGCGCGCCGTGCACCCGACGCGAGCGCGCGATCTACTGTCTCGGGATTGCTTGCGAGTTCCTGTCGCTTTTTCCGCAGCGGCTCGAGAAAATTGTCTGCAACGTCTGCTAATCGCTTTTTGATTTCACCGTAGCCAAATCCACCTCGAAGGTACATGTCTCGTACTTCCAAGCGTTGTTCGTCAGTGGCAAACAATGAGTAGAGTTGGTACAGGTGATCGGTTTCAGGATCTTTTGCCTCTTCCATGGGCCGAGAATCGGTACTGATACGCATGATTTTCTTGCGAAGCTCCTTGGCGTCTTCGAAGAGAGCAAGCACATTTCCGTAGCTCTTGCTCATTTTTTGGCCATCGGTACCCGGGACCTTTGCTGTTTCCTTGAGTATTCTCGCTGACGGCATCACAAAGGTTTCACCGTAGTGCGCGTTGAAGCTTCGCGCTAAATCGCGGCACACCTCAATGTGTTGATTCTGGTCCTCTCCGACTGGGACACACTGAGAGTCGTACGCTAAAATGTCGGCGGCCATGAGTACGGGATACGTAAACAACCCAGCATCCGCTTTGATTCCTCTGGCCTCTTTATCTTTGAAGGCGACACACCTCTCCAGGAGTCCGAGCGGTGCCCCGGTCATTAAAATCCAATAGAGTTCGGATACTTCCGGGACGTGGGACTGGACGAAGAGCGTCGCACGAGTTGGATCCAGTCCCAACGCGAGCAAGTCAAGTGCCGCATCTCGAACGTTGGCCCGCAATACAGTTGGCTCACGAACCGTCGTGAGAGCATGGAGATCGGCGATGAAATAAAAACCATCGTTCTCATACTGCAATTCGATGTACTGCTTGATCGCACCGAAGTAATTCCCCCAGTGAAATCTCCCGGTTGGCTGGATGCCGCTAAGTACTCTCATGATTGTTTGCGCGTTGATGGGTTCGATGGATGGATTTAGGTAATCAAAAGAGCAGAGGAGCAACAGGCCAGAGCCGATTCGGCAATCTATCGCTTAGCTGTGAAGGTTCCAGGGGATCACTTCTTTACGGCGATGGAGTCGGGGACTTTCAGGGTGCCGATGACCTCGGTGATGCTCTTGGCATTGAGTGCACGGATCGCACTTGGAAGTGCTTCGATCACTCGAAGGCTAATTAGTGGATCATAGTAGTTGGCAGTTCCGATTTGAATCGCTGATGCCCCTGCAACGAAGAACTCCATGGCGTCATCAATGGTTGCGATGCCACCAACCCCGATGATAGGTACCGGCACTTTCGATGCGACTTGATATACGCATCGGAGGGCGACGGGTTTAATAGCGGGCCCACTAAGTCCTCCCACGATGTTGGCGAGTAGGGGGCGTTGCCGTCTCCAATCGACGGCCATGCCGAGCACCGTGTTGATGCATGTGACTGCGTCTGTACCGGCTTCATGGGCTGCCTTCGCGATCTCTGCAATGCTCGTCACATTGGGAGTCAACTTTGTGATAATCGGACAATCGATGACCTTGCGGACACCCGATACAACGCGATGGCATGCGACGGGATCGGTGCCGAAATCGATACCGCCAGAGACATTGGGGCATGATACATTGAGTTCGATCGCGAACAGTCCGAGCGGAGCAAGTCGCTCCGCGAGAACGATAAAATCCTCATGGGATTTTCCCGCGATGCTGACAATGATGTCAGCCCCAGTTCCTTTTAGATAGGGCCAATGATTCTCGATAAAGTAATCGATACCGTCATTGTCCAAACCGATCGCGTTTAATAATCCCGCCGATGTTTCGACGGTCCGCCACGGTGCATTCCCAGGACGCGCGTGGTGCGTGATGGTTTTCGGCAGAATGCCACCGAGCTTTGGTAAATCGACTAGTCCTGCCATTTCCTTGGCGTAGCCGAACGTTCCCGATGCTACGAGCACTGGGTTTTTAAGTGTTAATCGGCCAAGCTGTACTTGGAGGGAGACGCTCTCATTCGGAAGAGCATCCCGGGGCGCGAGATGCGATGCGCTCATAGGTGTTGCCATTATCCGAGATGGGCACCCTTGCCGAGGCGTCTTGCGATCGCTTCACCCGGGATTGGTATCACCGTCGCGTTCGCCATCAAATCCGTGGACAAGATGTCGTTTGGATCATCGACCGCTTCGGATGCTTCGTACTGAACAATGTAGGCACCGACCTGAAGATAGTTTTCGTGGAATACGGGAGGCCAAAAATCTTCGGCGCGGTGGGCTAGCGTACGAGCTAGCAAACGAGTTGCGCGCCCGGAAAAGCCACTGAGCACCATGTCCAATCGCCCAAGCGATTCACGGAAAATGTAAAAGACCAGGGCCGCATCTTTGCCTTGAGAAGATCCACCGGCGAAAGCCCACTTACCGTCGGCCTGTTCGTAATACAAACCAGGTTCATCGAGCTTTTCCGTCTTGCTCAAACGCAATCCAGCCGAGCAGGCGGGTGGGTGAGGATCTCGATCGCGGTAGCGCAGGAAGAACGGTACGGAACGGTCTGTCGCTTTGGCAACATCGTCTTGAGAGGTGAACGGATCGCAGGAGAATGCTCCGCCGAGAACCAGCTCGACAGTCGGGTTGCTCTTAACACTCCCCAGGCATACCAGCGCCTTGTCCCCTGAGATTTCAGAGAAATCCTCGTACACGGTCTGAGCGCGTGCATGGACTTGGTCAGCCGCCATGGTGCCGGGGCTCCAGACCAATGTTTGTCGAAGATGCTCAATGTGTGGGATTTCCTTTCCTGCCGATCGTTTTCCAGATAGGGCTTTCGCGGTACCTCCAAGGGTCGACACGCCGTTGAGGACTTCACCGGCGAGTACGCTGTCGGACGCAACGATCCAAGCCGTATCAGCCGTGTCTTGGTCGGGTGGCTTGCGTACCCCCACGCAGATCTCCAATCGGGACCGCCGAGCGAGTAGCTCCCAGAAGTTCTCTGGAGTGACGGCAAACAACGCCCCTGGCAATTCCTCAGCACGGGCATAACCATGTTCGATCAAGTAGTCGCATAGGCGAGACAGTGCCTCAAGCGGTATATATTTCGCCTCGTTTTTGAGCAATGCCGCGACTTGATGGCGGTCCAACCCGGTGTATTCCACAATCGCTTTGATTGTACCAGGGCGTTTTTTTCGATCGGGTGTGTGGCCGAGTAACTCGGCCAGTCGGAACGCATACCTCATAATGGATTATCTATTTTTGCGGTTGGTTTTGATTGCGATTTAGAAGTTCGGAGCGAGCATCATTAGGCCAATTCCGACAGGCGGTTTCGACTGCGATGTGTCGGAAAAACCCCTTGAGACTCGAAATCCCGCGGGCAAAGAAGCGACAACGTGATTCTACTCCACCTTAATACGATAGCAGAAATCGACTATCCGCCGATCCACCTCTGAAAAATTTTTCGTGCTTCATCAGGGTTTTCAGTCCCGGATACGATGCCTCGACCATCGGTAAAGACGCTGACGGTGAATTTCTCAAACGTAAAACGAAGTAAAAAGGGGGTTTCTATTACCACGCCGTCGGATCGAAGTCGTTTGGCTAGCGTCGCAAGATCCAGTGTTCGATCGGCAGGGACGGTAATTTGTACAGCATTCTTCCCGCAAAGGACCTTCGCATCGCTGCAATGCAGCCCACTCAGAAATGGAAACTCTCTTCGCTTGCAGCAAACGCACTGAGCGTCCGGGACGACTTGGATGTTGCGAGTTTCTCCTGCCCACAGTTCAAACACCGTGAGAGTGGCCGGTTGCAGTTCAGAGTCTGCGGCCGTCGGATGCCCGGATGTACCTTGGTTGGAAACCAACCATTTCAAACCCAGCAGCGCTTGCCAACTAGCAACGACACCAACGGCCGGCCCAAGCACGCCCGCAGAATCGCATGTATGCATCCCGTCCACTGGTGGCGGGTCTGGTAGCAAGCATCGAAAACAAGCCGTTCGGCCAGGTTCGACAAGCATCGCTTGGCCGGACGCGCCAACGATCCCACCGTGGACCCAAGGGATGCCCATCGATACGCACGCATCATTGATCAGATAACGAACCTCGAAATTGTCCGTTCCGTCTAGAACGAGATCCACATCGTTCAGAAGCGACTGAATGTTGCGGTGGGTGATATCGCAGACATGCGGGTGCAATTGCACGGAAGGATCAATTTCCGCAAGCCG
>VGZN01000398.1 GCA_016872635.1 Planctomycetota bacterium
GGAACTGTCGCGCAAAATCGGTTCAGGGCGGTCACAACTCGACGATGAGTCTGCTTTACTCACCCAACCAGAGGTGGCAGTTAATGAATTGCGTCACGGCAGTTTCATCCCAGCCGATGGCTTGGCAATCGGCGACACGCTTGTTCTCGCAGACGGCCACGAAGCAACAATCGTCAGCATTGATGAGCAGAGTGCCGCCGAAGGCGAAACCTTCACAACGTATAATTTCGCGGTCGACGGCGACCACACGTACTTCGTGGGCGAGTCCGGCGTCTGGGTCCACAACACCGGCAACGTTTGCGATGAAGCATTTGATCTATTCGCGAAAAGAGTCGCGAATGGTGATAAGGAATCTGATGCGCTTCGAGAAGCGATCCGACATATTCGAAAATCGGAAGACAACAATCCGCTTGCTCAAAAGCATATTGACGACTTACTAAACAAATTAGAGAAGGATGCCTCGCCTGTTCCAGGCCTAAAGAATGGAAAACTTGCTGGCAAGCTGCATCCAAAGACTGGTGTTCCGTTCGACACAGATGGCTTTCCAATCTTTGAATCTGCTGGTAACGTCAAACTTCCGAGCAATATGATCGGAAAGTCTGTCACGGATCACTCGCAATTCCGAGAGTCAAGTAGAATGCTTTGGGACACAATCAAGAATGACGACTTTAAGAAGCGTCGATTTAACGCAGATCAATTGAAAGCAATTGAGCGAGGTGATGCAAAAATCCCTGGATTTACTTGGCATCATCATCAAGATGGAAAAACCATGCAGCTCGTCGATGAAGTCGATCACGCCTTGACGGGACATTCCGGTGGGCGGCAACTAACTGGCGGCCGCTCGTAACTTTAAAAGCACATGAGGAATTCTATGGAAAACTGCACTTTATATTGCAAGACCAAACCTAGCAGCTTAGATACATTGGCCACTAGATTATCAGCTATTCCGCATCAATCCACAGAGTTGAAAGTTGATAAGGAAAAACACTCAATCGTATGCTATACCGGCAATGGGATGGTGAAGTTGACTTTATTATGGTTTATTGAACCAGGTGACCAATTTGCTAAACTGACTGGAAACACATATGTATATTTTGAACGCAAGGCTGATCTGGAGAGTGATGGGCGTGACAAAGTTCTCTTGCATATCAGGCAAACCGAAGCGTTAATTGGTGTTGTCGCCGATCCGTCTTTTGAATCTGTCGAACGGCTTGAAGCTATTCTCATGTTCATCGCGACCGAACACGACGCTCTAATCTTTAACGGTCAAGAAATGCTCGATTCACTCGGGGAGATTGTCTCTTAGCATCCAAGCTTGCGAATGCGTTTTAATAAGCCCGTTGCACGCCCATGGGCAAAGGCTGACGACGTGATCGCGGCGGCGAAGAAGGCACGGGACTTCTTGAACAGGGCGGCAGCCAGCTTGGCGCTACGGCTGATGAGATTCGAAAACACATGGAGGACGTGGAAGGACTTCTGCGAGCGGCAATTTCGCGGCATGAGCTTGAGGTTAGAAAACTTGGCAACAACTGGGGATACAGTTTCTGGGGCAAGCATCTGGAACAAACACTTGGGGTTGCCAAACCAACAACTCCTTTACCTAACGGATATAAGTGGCATGCTCACCATATACTGTTTAAAGAAGGCTTAAACGATGCGCAAAAACTACTGGTGAAGGAAGGGCAAGAGATTCTTCGCCAGGTTGGTATAGACCCTTTGTTTGGTAAGGAAGTCTTCGTATGGGCTCCCAATAATCCTCCTGGACAGCACCATATTGATTCATTAAGGCCATTGGTTGATGCTCTTACGAAATCCCCAAAGGGTCCCGATGGCAAACCTTTGTACAAAGATATTGTTACAATATTGAAGAGATTTGGCGATGAAGCTGCAAAGAGAGGTATATAGTGCAAATGTCTACTGAAGAAGCCGCCATCTATGTAGATATGTCAAACACAATAGATGCGGATACGGAAAAATTCATCAGCCTTTACTTGTCGCACCCAGAGATGCGTCATCGCATTCCTTGGGTCTCTAGAGCCGCATGCGATCGGGCTCACGATGCTATGAGATTCTTGCTTCAACAGGGACATAGTCCAGACGAAAGGTATGACCTCTACGGTACTGCTCCAGCTATTGCGATTGCAGCCAGAGAGGGATGTGCCCAGTGTGTTCGATTGTTGCTGGAAGCATGTGCTTCAGTCGACGCAGAAATTCTCGATGACAATGCGCTGTTAGGAGCAATCACCGGTGGCAGCTTGGAATGCGCGAAACTCCTGGTGGAAGCCGGAATTGATATTCACAGAATGTATACGCTCGATGACGGCAGACTCCGAAATGCTTTAGAGTTCGCCATCAGTCGTGGCTGCACAGACATTGCGGACTACCTTCGATCAAAGGGTGCAGTAATGCCAGGCGAGGATGCGAAATCACAATCTCGTCTATACGACCAGCTAAATTCGAAGTTACTTGAATGGTTTCAGGCTGCTACTCCCAAATCAGCTGAGTCGATTGGACTTGGCAAGGACTTCGGTGAAGCAGAATTGCGTTGGTTCGATATGTCGACCATGGACCATCCCTTCTTGACATTGTTCACTGTTGGACTTTCGGAGCACTTACTCGCAACACCAGCGTTTGGCACGAAGGAGGCTCGCGTTGAACTGATGATGCATCTGCCATTCACTTGGCCTATGGATGGCAACTACTCGCAAGATCCTCAGTTTCAATGGCCATTGAATTGGATACGTACGCTACCGCAGCACATCTTGAGCGGCACAATCCCACTTCCTGGAACGCACGTGATCATCAGCAATGATGAACCGCCCGTGCCACTAGGGCCAGGCACGGAGCAATCATGCCTGTTACTAATTGCCGACTTCTACCAGTGCTTCCCCGTGGAGGTTGGCGAGAACGAGAAGATACATTTCTACCACGTCGTTCCGCTTTACGCCGAAGAACGCGACTTTGAAAAGGCCAACGGGATGCAACCCTTGCTTGAGGCGATGGCCGCAAAGGGCCTCGAATCGCTAGTCGTTCGCCCGGACCGAGAGCGATTCGTGTAAAATCCCAAGGATGAGGTCCACAACCCTAGCTTCAGCCAAGAGCCAATACGAAGCCAATTCGTTCGCTTCAGCAGCCAGTTCGTTAGCGTCGAGCACTGGTACACCGTGGGCCGCTTACGATGCTGACTTCTACGCCGCACAAGCTGCCAACGTGACGGCGGTCTCCAATGCAGCCAAGACAAACGCCATTGCACAGGCGACTGCCCAGAAAACAGCCGAAGTCGCTCAGACCAATGCCGAGACGACTTGGCGTAACGCCTATGCAACCGCAAGTAGCGTGCTGAACACCGGTATCGCTGGCGCACATCTTGGCTTTGCCACGGCTCAATCGTTGATCTATTCCGCCATGGGAGGCAGCAACCTGGCACTGCCCACCGTTTCGCGTCCCACGGATCTAGCGGGCGAATACACGGTTCCTGGGCCGGACAATACCTATCGTGCATCGATATCCGCAATGAAAAGCACCAACTACTACTACTATTGGTGGGGCGGATACTGGTGGGGCGCATGGGGCTACTACGGCAGCGGCTACTGGTACAGCGGTTACGGTGGCTACTACGGTTACCTCTACGGCAGCCAAGTCTCCTCGGCAGCAAGTGTGATCCTGCAGGAACCACAGAAACAATTCCCAGGTTCATTCTGGCAAATTGATTCCGACCAAATTGCTGATCAAATGCGTGATGGTGCAATCGAAGTCCGATACGGCGATACGAAGGTTTCTGAGCTAGTCATGCCAGTGGATGTTCCTGTGGGAAGCCTACAGTCCATCAACATTCCGGTAAGATCAAGCGACGACGCTGTGACGTCAGAGGAAGTTGCCGCGATACTGAAATCTAAAGATGATGAATTGGCAGACTTTGTATCTGACAAAGCGAGCATTACCACCCTGCCCGTTCGTGAGCGACCTGTTGTTTATGTCGCCGCGCATTACCAGTCTACAGACGATTCGCCGCAAGCTCCAACAAAGGAAAAACAAGGTTCAGCCGACGATCGTTTTTACATCACTGTTCCAGCTCAGTGGAATGCAGAAACAGTTGCTGCTGCAGTGCAGCAAGCGGCCAGGGGCGAGGAGTCACCGCTTCAAAATGGTGCTCAGATACGGAGTCTTTTTCTGAAGCATATCGATTCAAGGACACCAGGATTTGAAGTCAGACAAACCGGACGATTCGCCGGCGCATCGGTTCATTACAGATCATCAGATGCTGTTGTTACATTAGAATCGGGTGTCTTCTGGCGGTCCTACAAGCAGGAAACGTTTTTCGGTGGCCAAGTTGGTACCACGACAATCGACACCAAGATTGGCGTCCTAGCGAGCAATGGCTGGGTTCGATTACTATCAGGTGAGCGAGCAACGCTTAGTTCTTTGCAGAAATGGTCGCGTTCATTTCGTGGTGCATCAAATGACCAAATCAATACAACACTCGATGCTCTTATCTCTCCGTTTCATGTTGACACATCGGCAAGCCAGTTGGGTATCTTCATTGGTGGTACGGGAATGCATTTTCTCGGACTCGGAAACGTCGAACGACTCTATAATGTCTATGATGGCAGTAAGTTCTATTACGGTGGTATTGGGAATCCGATTGACTATGATTCATCAAAAGATTTCCATTTTGACGGCGGATTTGGTCTCGGATGGACAACGATTCTCGACCGCGCGGTCGCGGATATTCAGATGTTCCTTCAGCCTGGTCAAGAGATCCATATCTTTGGTTTTAGCCGCGGCGCAGCGATGGCAAACGAACTTGCCAAGCGACTTGCGGACCTTGGAATGCGAGTCGCATTCGTCGGTATGTACGATCCCGTGTATTCAGTTGGTAGAGCAGGTCAGAACTCTCGATATGTTGACTCGACCTATGCAGGTGCAGCAGGCAATTATGTAAACGGTACGATTTCCGGAAACGTGGATGCGGCTGCGGTACTATATGCGATCAACGAAGACCGTTCCTTCTTCCCTGCAACACAATTTACACCGCAAGGTAGCACCAAGCTTCTAACAATGATGTCTCCTGGTGCCCACTCCGATATCGGTGGGCACTTCGAAAACAACCTGCT
>VGZN01000399.1 GCA_016872635.1 Planctomycetota bacterium
CGCGAAAGCTGCTTCCTTAGGTGCTCTAGGCATGATCTTGAAGTCCGATCCCTATCAGATTTTCATAGGAAAATTGGAGAAGGCACTTCAAGGAAAAAGCCACTGGACCAAAGACGAATTACGGCGCATTGCGGTTTCAGCAGCGGCTATCCCGTCTACCAATGATTACGATGTTCCTTTAACGCAGCGTGAAGGGGATGTACTACAACATCTCGCCCAAGGTCGAACCAACAAAGAAATCGCGCAAGGGCTCGGGATCAGCTACGAAACTGTGAAAGAACACGTGCAGCACATATTGAGAAAAGTGGGTGTCAACGATCGCACCCAAGCCGCCGTTTGGGCAGTGCGACGGCAAGTGATCTAGTCGGCGTTCCCATCAACAACGTAGACGGAGTGCATACCGTCTGCTAACTGCGTCAACAGAGCATCGGCGGCCGCTGCTCTTTGCAAAGGCAGCTCGCTTTGCCTCGTTTTCAACCGCCTACATCATCGGCTCGGTTCACTTCAATCCCTTCTTCCCAGAGGGGAACAGCGTCCAGTTGCAATCTCGCACCGATCTGGCCGATTACTTTGGAGCAGAGAAAGTTTGCTCCACGAGCAGCGATCGCGGGGGAGTATCCGTGCGTGATGCCATATAAAAACGCGCCCGCAAACATGTCCCCTGCTCCCGTCAGATCTTTGGGATGGCATGGAAATGCTGGGACGTGGACTTCGTCCCCATTAAAACGCACAAATGCGCCGTGGGGACCGTCGGTTACCACACAATTCGGTACCAAACTCCGCAATGCTTGGAACGCGGCAGAACTAGTCTCGGTGGAGGTAATCGCCAGCGACTCTGGAGCATTACAGAATAAAAGGTCCGTATTCTTCAATGCATCGTGAAATGCCTCGCCGAACACTGCAGGCACGAAGGCAT
This sequence comes from Planctomycetota bacterium, assembly GCA_016872635.1. GTDB lineage: Bacteria > Planctomycetota > Planctomycetia > Pirellulales > Pirellulaceae > JBKCUI01. The sequence goes on from VGZN01000399.1 coordinate 917, forward strand.
CAGAACACGTCACCGCTACCTTTGTGCCGTGATGCCTGGCAATCTCGATTGCCTTGCGGATGGCGTGTTGCCCCGTTTCTGGATTCGCGAACACATAACCTTCGATAAACAACCATGTCGACTTCGCGATTCGCTCCTCATCGACATGCTGATCGGAGAGATGGCTTGCCACACCCAAGCAGGTGCGCATCGTACGTTCAGCATCGGTCGTGATCAATGCGACACACGTGCCAGTCGTCTGCCCGAAGATCACCGGGTTTCCCATATTGATTCGTAGCGCTTGGAACTCGTCGACGTAATGTAGACCATATCGATCGTCCCCAACGCATCCGATAAATGCACCGCGGCCACCCAACTGCGATAGCCCGATAATTGAATTTGCAACCGAACCACCACTCACCAATTGCAACTCGTGGGGCAAATCGGTAAACCGCTCGAGTAATTGACGCTGCTCGTTAAGATCGACCAATCGCATCGTTCCCTTCTCAAAGCCCAGACCGCCGAATTCGGCTTCTTCGAGCTCAAGAAAAATATCGACCACAGCGTTTCCTAACCCGCATACATCATAATTTCTCATTCGAAGTTCTTTCTTTCCAGCAAAGCCTACAGTCTGCATCGGACCGAGCAACGATTTTATCAGAGGCTATCCCCCGATTTGGTACATTGCGCGTTCAGGGGGCGAGAATCCACTGTCCGAGATTCCATGGGAAGGGAATTTTGCCAGCACACAATCCGATGCGATCTTGTATATCTCTGCATCCGACGCACCCAGCTTTGTTGGCCCCCGGACATCCCATTCTTGACGCCCGAACAGGCAGTTTCGAAACTTACCGTCGGCCGTCAACCGCAATCGGTTGCAATCCTTACAGAATGGCTCAGAAACTGGGTCAATGAACCCGATCCCACCCGACCCATCTGCGAATTGAAAGTCTCGGGATGGTTGGGAAGGGTCCGTTGAGGGGCAGCGTTTAAGGGTCCCAAACTCCTGTTCGACCATTTGACGCAACTCCTGTCCAGAAACCACTTGCGGCTCGCTCCAAGCCCGATCTGCGTCTAGAGGCATGAACTCGATGAAGCGTATGACGACGCCTTGCTCCCTCGCAAAACGGACCAGTGGGATTACATCGTCAAGATTGATCCCACGCATAACCAGTGCATTAAGTCTGACACGGAGTGGGCTATTCAATGCTGCCTCGATGCCTCGAAGAACTCGGTCCACTCCGTCCCGCCGAGTTATCTGCCGGAAAGCAGGTTCGCGCAGTGTATCGAGCGAAATATTGACGTGGGTCAACCCAGAATCCACTAACGCTTTGATCGACTCCGACAGCATCATCCCATTGGTAGTGAGAGACAATTGCCGTATCCCTGAAATCCGAGACAGCATCCCGACCAACCGAGGTAGATCGGGCCGCATCAATGGCTCGCCTCCCGTCAGTCGAACTTTATCGATACCCGCCCGACCCAGCACCGTGACAATTTTGACGATCGAATCGAAATCCAATAGGCGTTCTGTTGGCAAAAACCCGTTTACCTTTTCCGGCATGCAGTACTTACAACGTATGTTGCAGGCATCGGTTACCGACACTCGCAAGGACGTATGTCGTCTCTGGTACTGATCAATCAAAAATGGAAATGGAAAGGACATTGAGTCAACAAGTCTAAGATGCCATCTTGGCGTAAATGGAAAACGCATCGCCCGCACACAAACAATGAGTTGTCACAACCTTGTGGCACCGACCGGCATTGCCACCAGTAGCCGGAAAAAGCAACGTCCGACACCTCATGGAATCAGCTTACTCAAAGTGGAGGTAACCGCCTAGCCGAAGTCAAATGCACGGAATCAACCTTCATCGAGACTTCGGCGACTCATCCGTGCAATCCCTAGACATCATGAATGTTCTGCTCGAATCATGGAACTCTCATGCGACCGTCTCACGACGTAGATCCAGGGTGGACGGAAAGTCGACGTTCGGCTTGGGCATTCTCGGGACGATTTGCCCTGGGGTATGACCGTAAGGTAAAAAGCGCGCGATTCGGCGTCCCTCGGCCTCAAGTGCATTGATTGGGAAGGTTTCATAGTTCCGCCCGCCGGGATGCGCAACATGGTATGTGCAACCGCCGACCATTCGACCAGCCCGGATGTCCCAGAGATCCACTATGAGGGGCGTATGAAGTGGAATCGTCGGATGCAGGCATGAGGGTGGCCACCAAGCCCGATACCGAATTCCCGAAACATAACTGTCCGGATCTCCGGTGCATTGCAGTGGCAACTCAATGCCATTGCAAAGCACTTTATATCGCTTGCGATCTAAACCAGCGACTTTGACTTCCAGCCGCTCGACGCTCGAGTCGACATAGCGTACGGTCCCGCCACCACCAGGTTCTTCTCCAAGTACATACCACGGCTCGATCGCCGTCCTTAACGAGATAGTGGTGCCAGCGTACTCAACCTGCCCTATGAACGGAAAGCGAAACTCGAAGTGAGGTGCAAACCAGCCATCTTCCCAGTCCCAACCTGAATCTTGAAGGTACCCTAACACCGACTGAAGATCGCGCCATTGGTAATGAGGCAACATGAATCGATCGTGAAGCGATGTTCCCCATTGGACCAACGATTCACGGTACGGGGTTCGCCAAAAACTGGCCAGGAGCGATCGCACTAACAATTGCGTCACCAAACTCATCTGCGAATGGGGAGGCATTTCAAAGCCACGCAATTCAACCAGTCCTAGTCGCCCTGTGGAGCTGTCCGGAGAGTAAAGTTTATCAATGCAGATCTCGGCACGATGCGTGTTACCGGTCAAATCGATAAGTAGATTTCTAAGCAGGCGATCAACCAACCAAGGTGGCATCTCACTCCCGGGACCGGGGATCAAATCCAATGCGGTTTGCAGTTCATAAATAGCATCCCTACGCCCTTCGTCGCTCCGAGGAGCTTGACTCGTGGGTCCGATGAATCGATTGCTAAAGAAGTAGGAGAGTGATGGGTGGTTATTCCAAAATGCGATCAAGCTTCGAAGCAAGTCAGGCCTTCGAAGGAACGGACTATCGGGTGGGGTAGCCCCCCCCATTACGATATGGTTTCCACCCCCAGTGCCGGTATGCTTTCCGTCTAGGTCAAATTTTTCCGTAGCCAAGCGGCATTGCCTTGCTTCGTCGTACAACGCTTCGGTGTTGTTGACAAGCTCGTCCCAAGTGTTGCTCGGGTGAATATTCACCTCAATAACTCCAGGGTCTGGCGTTACTTTGATCATTTGAAGACGATGATCTTTTGGGGGCAAATACCCCTCCACCACCACGGGCATATTCAAGTCGCAGGCCGTTTGCTCGATCGCCCAGATCAATTCCAGATAATCCTCGAGTAACTCGACCGGCGCCATAAATACATACAGTCGGCCATCTCGCGGCTCCACGCACAAGGCCGTACGAACCATCGAATCCGGGTCGATCGCCGCCTCCATCGCTCCACGTGCTTGATTTGCAATCCATTGTTCATCATCGATGGAATCATAGGCCACAACTCTTCCCCCCCCAGTCCTCTCTCGCTGCTTTTGAGATTGGGTGCGATCCACTTGGTGAACGGATTGCTGGAGCAGAGGAGGCGGTAGTGGCAAGGGCGGCCGTGTGGCAAACGGGTCCAAGGGAGCCATAAGATTGGCATTGGGGTTTGACGACAACGGAAGTGTATCGAGCGGGAGCCTCAAGCCGATCGAGGAATCTCCGGGCAGCAAGAACAGTTTCTCAGGACGCACAGGCCAGGGGCCACTCATCCATTTGCGCCCTGCTTGCCACCATTGCTTTCTTACCGGAATCACCACACCGACAGGTTCATTAAGTCCACTTTGAAAAACCCGCGTTAACCGCGCTCTCTGCTCGGGATCTTCAAGCTTGGAATCCCAAGGCATAACGTTGATAGGAAGGCGTTGCTCGCGCCACATGTAGTAATAAACGTCTTCATACGCTGGCATCATCCATCGGGGATCCACCCCCAAACGACTCGCTAGTTGTGTTGCAAAACGCCTTGCGTGAGCGAACGAATAACCGTAATCCTTGCGCTCGTCGGCGATCCATCGCACATCATGCCACATGGGTTGACCATCCGTGCGCCAAATGCATGACAAGGCCCAACGTGGCAGCGATTCGCCGGGATACCATTTCCCTTGACCATAATGGAGCA
>VGZN01000400.1 GCA_016872635.1 Planctomycetota bacterium
AAGCGATGCCGAAGGTGGACGACGCCGAGGTCCACGTGGTGCAGGTGGTGCTGGTGCGACAAACTCCGGGAGCGGCGAAGCAGCTTCGAGCAATCCAGCTGCCGCAGCAACTGCAACCCCTGCTGCCAACCCCCCTGCGGCCAATCCTGCTGCGGCCAATCCTGCTGCTGGCGAAGGAACTGCGGGAGGCGAAGCGACTCCCACGGCAAGCGAGGGTGAGGGGCGAGCTCAACGCCGGGGAGGTGGAGGAGGTGGCGGCGGTTTCGGTCGAGGACGCACCGCCTCGTCAGGAACGTACCGTGTTCTCCTTACTGTCGACGGCAAAGAATACTCGCAAGAGCTTCGCGTCATCTCCGATCCGAATCTGCCAATTCTGAGTGAGCTCACCGGCGTCACCGAAGAGTACGAAGTATGGCTCGGTGACGATGAGCAAGAAGAGAGCGAAGAGGAAGAAGAGGAGGAGGAAGAAGCCGAACGAGCTCGCCGCGGAGGCGAGCAAGCCGACGGCTGATCTCTGCGCGGTCACCTAGCTCCGTTGCTCTGCGCGGGCTCATCACTGCAGACCGAAGTGAATCGGATTTCTCGATCCGCCTCGTCTTGATATTGCAAGATAAGGCGGTGGGACGGTAGCAAGCTTTGACCGCGGTTGAGCCATCCACAGACTCTGCCCCTCTGCATGTGGACGCAGCACGCGGTTGCCATCGCATCAGCATCAGCCGCGCTGTTGGTAATCACCGTCGCCATTTGTGACGATACCAGCCCTCGGCGAATCGCTGGATCCACGATGTGGCTCGACTTTTTTGTCGTTTCCTCGCGAGCCCCATCGCGGAACTTTTGGAATAAATCTCCACTGGTGGCGATACCGCACCCTTCGATCCGTATTCGGAGCAGTTCCCGATCGGGGTTACCTATTGCACCGATTGCGATAGGCCAACCGAGTACGGTATCTCCGCGATTGGGCGAATCCCCCAAGCACATATTCCCAGATGCATTGACGGAGAACGAGGAGATACCAAGCTCGCGTAGGCCATCACCGATCCGGTCCACAACAAACCCTTTTCCAATCGCACCAAAATCCAAACGTACTCCGGGTTTGAGAAAACGAATACGATGCTCGTCGGTATCGAGTTCCAGTAAGTCCCAACCGCATTGCGCTCGCGCGCTATTCCACTGCTCTTGGGACGCATCCCGATTGCTCCTTCGCAATCGTGTCAACGCTCCCAACGATGCATCAAATGCCCCCTCACTGATTCGATGCCAACGATCGCATTCGGCGATCACTTTCCACAATCCGTCGGAAACGAACGTCCAAGTTCCGTGATCGGCTTCGCGACATAATTGATTGCATTGGCTGTCTTGCTGGTAGTCGCTCAGGATATCCACCCAAAAATCGGCGAGCTCCCGTGCTCTTCGTAAAACCAACATGGGATCGATGCCTTGGTCGGAAACCCAACGCAGCTGAATCTTGGAACCCATTGAAGGGAATTCCGCATCGAACGCATCGGCCTGGAGCGATCCGCCAAAAGCCAAGTGGGGCATCGCCGAAATCGACCCACTGAAACCGGCGATCCATGCGACCCGTTGAACGAACCCGCGTCGCGTCAGCATTCGATCATACGGCCGCGTGTTGGTATTGCTTCTTGCATCACTCCAAGGACATTGAGCATCCGTCATGGCAACTCCTTGACCTCGATCGCGTCGATGGTTTTCCCCTGGGCATTTCCAGGACCTAGGGGGTTGCTTCGGTCGAATGGGGGTTGCCCGTAACCAGTTGAAGAGAATGGGTCACCCCCCATAGGGCCGTACCAGCGAGTTCCACTGCCATCGGAAGGTCCTCGATTCGACGTGGTAAAGATCAATAACTGGGACTGGATCCTTTGGAACGTATTGATCAAAAATAAAATGACACCAAAAAGAATCATCGAACCATTCCACCACGCGATCGCACTCAGCACCATCAGTCCTGAGGTCCATTGGCCGACGCGTGAGGCGAGGATGGTCGCCCCTTTGGGTTCGAGCCAATAACACAGGATACTGCGGAGCAATCGGCCGCCGTCGAGTGGGAATGCTGGGATCAAGTTCGCTCCACCGAGGAAGAGATTCGCGATGAACAGTTGTTGCCATGGGGACATTTTTACCAACTGTTTTGCGTCGGCTACGTTGGTCCAAGACGAGATCGAAACGACGATGGCCAGCAACGCCGCAATCGCAAAATTGACCGCAGGACCGGCGATGGCTATCCAGCCCTCTGCTCGAGGATTCAATTCCCCCCCTTCGATACGAGCTACGCCGCCGATAGGTAGGAGTGTGATATCCCGTGTTCCTCTCCCGAAGGCTCTAGCTGCGACAGCATGGCCAACTTCATGCATAAACACACATGCGAACACCGCAAATACAAACCCGAGCACCGAAATCGCATGTGGGATGCCTTGGCTCAGGTTTGAGAGAACGATGAGAATCGCAAGTAGCCAAAAGGACCAATGGATATAGATCCGAGCGCCATAGAGATTTCCGACGTACAAAGTCCTAAGCATAGGTGTAATCGATGAAAAGTGCTTGCACGAAAAAAGTTCTAGAGATGAAATCGTTGGACGCGATTGTTGCCTGAATCGACGACGTAAATGCGTTCTTGCGAATCGCAAGCGACAGCCCAAGGTTGATTCAGTTGTCCTGGTAGACTCCCAGCACTACCCCAGGATGACAACGCCTTGCCTTCCCTGGACCAGCACTGCACGCGGTGGTTACCAAACTCGCTGACCAGGAGACGACTGTCCGAGATCAGTGTCAATCCATAAGGAAACTGTAGCTCGCCCGGACCATCGCCACGCGATCCGAAAACAGCGACGGAACGAGGGCGGTCCTCTCGCCAATCGACAACTTGGATACGGTGATTGCAGCTATCTGCGATCCAGAGCAGGCCTTCGCCATCGACGGCTAATGTTTGAGGCCGGCTGAATTGCAAGGGTTCCTCTCCGTGCTCACCGAAGCGGTCGATGTACTCCCCATCCGGCGAATACTTATAAAGACGATCGAACTCCCCATACTCGGCGAGATAAAGTGTCCCGTTAGGCGCGCGAGCGATATCGGTCACCCAGCCAAATTGCCCCGGGTCGGAGCCGTTGGTACCTCCGATAGTTTTCTCCTCGAGCAATTCTCCGCTTGGCGAATAGGTCAAGAACCGAAAGTAGTGGGTATCGACCACGAACAGATTACCTGTTGTCGGATCGAAGGTGGCACCGGTAGGTTTCCCATTCGCTGATTCCGGTGTCTTCCACCCGCGTAGGAATGTTCCAAAGGTGTCGAAAACCTGTACTCGAGCCGTTTTATCGATCACGTAGATTTCGTCGCGTGGACTAATCGCCATCGCGCGAGGCTTCTGGAACCTGCCATCTGCCAATCCCCTCTGTCCGATGACAAGGTCCGCGGAAGTGTTGCTTGCCCCAGGATTGGAAATACAACCATTTCCCAAGACACAGCATGCGAGGCTAGCAACAAGGGGCCTGGCAGCGAGAGCCAGTCCGCTTTGAACGAGTCCTGCGGCCAAGAACTCACGACGGCTTGGAGGAGGGAGATTGGACGAAATTTTCTCGGGAGGGGAATGAGCCATACCCTCCATCTTAGGTTCTTTCATCCGTTTTAGCGAATTGCCGAATCGATGAATTTCAGGCTTGAATGAATCCCCCCCTCACGGAATAATGGGGCGAGTCAACGACCTCGGAGGATAGCCGAATGGTTAGGAACCTGATTCGAAATCAGGCGCCGGGAAACCGGTTGAGGGTTCGAATCCCTTGTCCTCCGCTGCAAACATATGCATTTTCTTGGAGCACGAGTGCCCCATTCCTTGGCCAAGCACTGAGCCTGACTCGTCTCCGCTTACAGCCGATCTAGCGGACTTTCCACTCCGCTGGCCCCCAGTCGACTGACGTGCGTGTAGATCATCGTCGTCGACACATCGGCATGTCCAAGCAGCGTTTGGATTGTGCGAATGTCCTTGCCCGACTCGAGCAGGTGTGTTGCAAAGCTATGCCGAAAGGTGTGGCAGGTGATTTTCTTATGGATTCCAGCCCTTAGCACTGCTGCTTTGACTGCTGCCTGGACGGAATTTTCGTTCACATGATGACGGCGCAACTGGGTTCGATCGCCGTCGACCACATGTTGATCCGGTATGCCTTCCTGGGATTCTCTGGGGTGCGAATCGTAGGAAAGGTTCGAGGCAGGGAACAGGTACTGCCAGCCCAATTCTCTTCCCGCGTTAGGCCATTTGATCGCCAAAGCATAGGGCATCCATACCCAGCCGGCTCCGACGAGGAGATCCTGTTGGTGGAGTTTGCTGATCAATTCGATTTGATGTTTCAGATCGGCGACCAAGCGTTGAGGTAGCGGGACTGCACGATCTTTGTTTCCTTTTCCTTCGCGAACGATGATCTGTTTCCGATCGAAATCGATATCTTTGATTCGCAGGCGGCAAGCTTCCATGAGGCGCAAGCCAGCTCCGTACATCAGGCAGCACATGAGTCGTTTCGGTCGCGGCTGGACCGAATCGAGAATCTTGGCGACTTCTGCAGCAGACAGGACGACTGGCATTTTCGTCGGCCGTTTGGCGCGAAGGGCATCGATTTTGATTTCGGACTTTAGGATCTTGACGTACAGGAACAGCAGGGCCGAGAGAGCTTGGTTTTGGGTACTAGCCGCGACTCGGCGTTCGACGGCCAGGTGAGAAAGAAACTCGTTGACCGCGGTGCTCCCAAGTTCGAGCGGATGGACCCACTTGCCTTGTTGATCTCGGTGGTAGATGAGATACCTGGAGATCCAGCCGACGTAAGCTTCCTCGGTTCGTTTCGCGACATGGAGCGTTCTAGCGATTCGACGCACTTGGTCGACCAACTTCGATTGCATGACTGCGATAAGCGCTTCTGATTCCGCGTTCATACGAATCCAATATATCCTGGAAAAGCAAAATCCCACATAACCTAGAAAGCACCAATTCAATATATCCTGGCCGTTTACCAAAGGCAAACGCTGCGGTAACCATTTGCTCACTGGGATTTTAGGATTGGGATCTGCTTTACTCCGCTCACGCCTTATGGT
>VGZN01000401.1 GCA_016872635.1 Planctomycetota bacterium
GTCATAACACGATAGCGTTTTTGAGTAATCCACTCCCAGAGATAGACCTTTTCGAATGATTTCCGACTTGGTCCATGTAATCAATGGTGCATGAACGATGAGCCGATTCCCTTCGACTCCAGCCTTCGTCGCTAAGTTCGCCATCGTTTCAAACGCACGAATAAACTCCGGGCGGCAATCCGGATAACCGCTATAGTCCAAGGCATTGACACCGACAAAAATATCGAACGCTCTTAACACCTCTGCCCACGCGACAGCATACGAGAGAAAAACGGTATTCCTCGCTGGAACATAAGTCAGCGGAATCTCGGTGCCAATGTCATCAACACAATCGTGCTTGGGTACTTCAAGCTGCGGGTCGGTAAGGGCACTGCCGCCGAATCCACCTAGATCCAAATCAACAATTACGTGCTGGCGAACGCCATTGGATTCCGCAATCAACTTTGCTCGCTCGAGTTCAATGGAATGCCTTTGTCCATAACGGAAACTCAACGCATAGGGGACAAAGCCCTCGGATTTGCAGATCGCTAAACAAGTGGCAGAATCGAGTCCGCCACTCAAGAGGACGACAGCACGCTTTTCGGTACCCTGTGATTTTTCCAAAGAATTGCTCATCGAGACCTAGGCCTCCTGTCAGGGGAGGGGCAATTGGGGGACGTCAAAAAGATCGAAGAGCATATAATGCGACGTTATGGCAATCATCACTATCGATCAACTCACCAAATCGTACCGCGTCTACCAGAAGAAAGAAGGGCTTCGCGAGGCCGTTCGTGGGCTCATAAGCCGCGAATATAAAACCGTTGAGGCCGTCCGCGGTATATCCTTGCGAGTCGAACCAGGTGAGTTCATCGCGTTTTTGGGTCCGAACGGGGCCGGGAAAACAACCACCCTGAAATTGCTCTCCGGCGTGATTTATCCTACGAGCGGCACGGCTACGGTGATGGGATTTGTTCCCTGGAAACGCGACTTGGAATACCGACGTCGTTTCGCACTCGTCATGGGTCAGAAAAACCAACTCTGGTGGGACTTACCCGCCCAAGAATCGTTCCGACTGCACCAGCAGATCTACTGCATATCGCTGACCGATTACCAACGTACTCTCGATGAGTTGACATCGCTCCTCGACGTTCGCAATCTGCTCGGCCGACCGGTTCGAGAACTCTCGCTTGGCGAACGGATGAAAATGGAATTGATCGCTGCTCTTCTTCACTCTCCAGAGGTCCTGTTCCTCGACGAGCCTACGATTGGATTGGACGTCATCGCGCAACGTAATATTCAGCAATTTCTCAAGCACTATCAGTTGGAGAGAAAGATCACCATCCTGCTGACCAGCCACTACATGAAGGATGTGTCGGCGCTTTGCCAGCGCGTGGTTGTCGTTGCCCAGGGGCTCGTACAATACGACGGGTCTCTCAGCGGTATTATCGATGGATTTTCTGGTCAGAAACTCATCAATCTACAGTTGGCTGATGGGCAATCCGAGGCCGGTCTTGAGCGATTCGGCGAAATCCTGAAACTCGACATGCCTCGAGTTACGTTCCGGTGCCAAAAGCCAATGGTCTCTCAGGTGCTTGCAGAAATTTTAAATACGTACCAAGTTGACGATATTGCGGTTGAGGATCCTCCGCTTGAAGAAGTCATTGCCAACCTCTTCCACTCCGTCTCGGGATCCAAAGGTTCTGCTTCTCTATGAACGAACCAATCTCGCACGAAATCCGCACCCGATGGATGATCACAAAAACAGCATTGGCAGAACGCCTTGCGTATCGAGGGGATTTTGCCCTGGGAACGTTGATGAGGTTCCTTCCGATCATCACCCAGATTTTTCTATGGTGGGCTGTTTTTCAATCCCTATCGCCATCGGATCCAGAGAGCGCACATATTTCGGGCTATTCGTTCCAAGATATGGTTGCCTACTTCCTACTCACGATGTTAGGACGTGCGTTCTCCAGCATGCCAGGGCTCTCTTCGAATATCGCGAAAACAATCCGCGATGGCGAAATCAAAAGGTATCTCGTCCAACCAATCGACTTACTCTCTTTCTTCTTCTGGTCGCGCGTCGCCCATAAAATCGCCTACTACCTCGTGGCAATCATCCCCTTTGCCATCGTATTTTTCATGTGTCGAAGCTATTTCACGACCCCATGGTTGGACGTAGGAACATTTACCTGCTTTGTCTTTTCATTGCTTTTTAGTTTTTCACTTGGCTTCTACCTCGAGTCCTGCTTAGGACTGATCGGATTTTGGATGCTCGAGGTATCCTCGCTCTTGTTTGTGTACATGCTCATGCAGTTTTTTCTTTCGGGACACATGTTTCCTTTAGATCTCCTGCCACAACCCTTTAGTACCATCGTGGGGTACCTTCCAATCAAGTACCTCGCCTATTTTCCCGCCGCCGTTTTTCTAGGCAAAATTACCGGTACCGCCTTAGTTATCGACATGGTCATGCTCATTGTTTGGACCGCTGTCTTTTACGTGACGGCAAGGGTCATGTACCGACGGGGACTAGAACATTACAGTGGCTTTGGTGGTTGACGACTACGTAAATGCGACCGCCAGTAATGGACAGTCTTGGCTACCGCCGTAATCACATTTTTGATTTCCTTCTCGACGCGAAAATCAGGCCCTGCCGGTAAAAAGAGCGTGGCTCCTTCGCGCCGTACAATCACATTTTCCACCAAAATAGCTCGCAACAACCACGCGGCCATTACCTCCGTCTCGCATTGAACTCCAACCCAACCCAACGACGAACATTCAATGGTTTCTAAGCCTGCCGCCAACTGAATTCCGCGGCGCAATTCCGACACCACCAAGCGATATTGGTCCGGTGATCGTCTTATCGTATCAATGTCAACCGATTCTAAAAGTTTTCCACGATGGGGAGGTCCGCCCGCCATAGCAAGATCACAAAACGATGTCCAAATCTTGTCCCAAGGCACCTTGCCCTCGGAATCTCGGTGCAAAGCTGCGCTACCCATGGAGTTCGGAGAGACCGAATCCTGTGTTCCCGCATACTCCGAAGGAAGATGCAAATTGACACGCCGTTGTAATTCCGAAAGCATTTTCCACTCGGCATCCAGTCGATCATCGCTTGGAAATAGACTTGGGAACGCCCTCCCACGCGTCGCCTTCAGAAAACTCTCAATGATCCAATTGGCTACCATGCCGGGATCGAGCCAATCGTCGGCGCCTACTACATTTTCCGAATAAATCGCGATCGAAGATGGTCGATTCTCGACCGTTCTTGGTCGCCATGGAACTCGCATGCCCGAGTTTGTCTCATTCGCATTCCTTCGATCCTGACCATCCGATCGAATATCGATCAGGTCGACTCCCGCTCGAAACCTCACCCTTCGTCCCTGGGCCCGATTCGCCCAGAACACAGATGCTACGAGCAATTCAACCTCGCACTCTGTCAACGAACCTGTCGGTTCTATCAGGATATCTTGCGAGGGACGTGCACTTTTTTCAACGGACAACCACTCGCCGATGGTCGACGATGTTATTGGATCCCCAAAAAATAGTTCCGTATGGTCCGCTAAACGTCCAAACCATGACGCGCTGCGCACCACCCAAGGCAAAATTGGATAAACGCCAAACGGTAGTACAACGACGCGACTTTCCTTGTACCTATCCAAACTCTCAAAACAAGCCAACAAATCAGGGAACGATTCGCCCGACCCTCGCTTGCATTCGTCCGGTGATCCGATGGCTGTGCCGCAACCGATCCGCTTGTGCACTTGTTCGAGCGCAGATAGAACACAACTTTCAGGGACAGGGATAGGAAAGCCCGTATCCATGAGAACGAGAATGTCGTGAGAATCCAAGCCGAGCGAGTTCACGTTCAATCCGATCCGCGAGTAATACCAACGCGAGTAATACCAACACGAGATAGGGTGTATACAGCAAACGTCCCCAGCCAATGTTCCCCCTCGTAATGCCCACTAAACACATACCCGAGGCCAGCTTGTTCATGGCGATTGGCCGACTCCGCAAAAACAGACCGAAGACTCGAACTCTGCGGAAGGGATGCAGCGATTCCGTTGAGGCACCACGCTCGTGACAAGTTCAATCCTGCCAAATGCACTAACTTTCCATCCGTCACATCAGAGACCACCACGGGCGTCAAAATTTCTCGATGCGAATTCCCATCGGTGAAAGGAAGAAATTTTCTTAACCATGCGTCAAACTCGTCTCGCGACAAAATACGCCGCATTAAGTCGGCCTCATTCAAGCCTGCGGAAAAAAAATCCTCCCCTGAAGGCTCGTACTGAGATGCATATCCGAAGTCATCTGCATAAAACTGCATCGCTCTCACTCGGATCGCTCTCTCTAGCGATTCATTTTTCACAATCAACGCATAGTCCAAGATTTGGCCGAATGCGAACGCCGTATCTGGATGCACGCCTGTCCGTATTGGCTTGCTCAACCTCGGTAAATATCCGACTGTCAACGCGACGATCTTCTCTTCGAGGGGAACGATAGTAGCCCGCCAACGTTTGGCATCCACATCATCCCACTCATGGAGCTCTGCCGCTAAACGCAGGAGCCAAGCCCAACCATACATTCTCTCAAACGACTTGTTTTCCTTTTGTTCAAAGTATGCCACCTCGACCGCGATATTCTCACGGGTCAGACTTTGATCAATCGCACTGCGCGCTTCCTTAGCCCCCCCGTGTCCTGGATTCGACTTAAGCAATCGAACCAGCATCCAATGACCGTGGACGCTGCTATGCCAATCAAAGCAACCATAAAAAGCAGGATGCAAGGCTTTTGGGCTCTTCACGTCTTCCGCGCTAGCAAGGACGTTTGATGGTTTATTGGGGTACTCTCGATGAAGCCCGCTTAAAGCCAATTTTGAGAAAGTTTCCGCTTGTTCGTCGGTAAACGTAGACGTGACAGCACCAGCGTTTGCCACCGGATCAGGCAAGGAATCGCCCCCATCGGGAGAATATCCCCGAGCCATGATTGCAAGGAACCCAAAGGAAGTCCAATAAACCAGCAATACTAACCCCAACACCCTTGCCATTCGAAATCCCCCCACCCGATACCCCCACCCATTTGAAGCCAAACACCAACGAAG
>VGZN01000402.1 GCA_016872635.1 Planctomycetota bacterium
TTCCCCACTTCAATCCGACGAACAACGCGGTGAACCGAAGTGCTCATTCACGCGGTCCTGATAGCAGAGTGTTTCTTTCGCACTCGGTTACCGCCAGCGTTCGTCGGTAGGGATTTATCGTGGACCACGAAAAGAAAAAACTCAAACTAGAGTATGCCCGGCTCGTAGGTAAATTGGAGCGGCTTCTAAGGCGATATACCCCCATTGATCCATCTGATGAATTCTCGGACGGGGATGACTATGAAACACTGGTTCCTCCGCTGGTGTCGTTGCTCATGCGAGGTTGTGGCCGCGAGGAAATCTTTCGAGCAATAGAGTCTTATCGCGCAAATTACTGGATGAAGGTGCCTCCCAATCCTGAGCAAGATTGGAAAATCACTGATGCCGTACAAAAAGCTTACCTTAACAAGGATAAGGTAGATAGAAAGCCACGCAAGCAATCAAAACCGCTCTTCAAGCTTAATCTCTGCAAAGACTTGGAAGATGTACTCGATTACATTAAAACTCAGGTGCAGAAATTTCTACAAGAGGCGGAAACTGTCGACGGCGTTGCAGACCGTGTGTATCGAATCGAAAGCGGCTACGAATACTCGCAGTGCGGCTGGGTTATGATCTATTTTGATACCAGACCCGAGGCTTCACCCGATGGGCAATGGACACGTTTTATAGACAAGCATCGCATAGAGCGAATACACTGGCGAAAAGCGAGCTCCGCCAATATGAGAGGTCCAGTGTCTGTTGTCGACCACGAGGGAAAAGAGCATTTGATTTCGGAAGGGAGTGAAATAGACATGTCGCGAGCAATTGGCCTAATGTTAAAATCAGCATTGTTGCGAGCTCGTGACCAGGGAATTTTGTTGCAACTGTCACTTGCACCGACGTGTGCACTTGGAGTTGAAGACTTTGACGGACATTTCGGTTGGCCGACGTATGGTACAAATGATGACGACGCTCTCGTTACACAGATACATCGCCGCGAATGATTCAACCGACGAACAATGGTATGCACGCGAAGCACTCTGTCGGCTGTCGCGACTTGCGCAGAGTCAACCGCTTGTGCCCGATTATGCCTGGTGTTCGTCGGATAGACTTTGACGATCCAAACCTATGCTGTATTTCAGGTGGTCGATTTTCGCCTTGCTCGTAACCTTCTCGCTATTGATCGCTATCGGTCAATGGTGGTCGATCTACTCGATCCCGAAGAAACTTAATGCACAGGGACAGCCACGAAACTATTCGATGGTTCCATTGATTGGCGGCTTAATGGGAACAGTAGGATGTCTGATTGCGCCATCCTCGACCATACGGAATCTTTGGTGGATTCCGCTTATACTTGATCCAGGGTGCGGGCTTCTTTTTGGTTGTCTTGGCTGCTTTGGGATCTACTCTGGAATTCGACGCCTCTTCAGGACAGGGCGTAGCAATGATTGATACTGTGCCAAAGTAAGCTACAATATTTGGCACTGTCGGATGGAGTGGAGAACGGGTCTTCGCTTCAATTCGACGAACCATGCGATTAACCGAAGTGCTCAAATACGCGGCATTTTGATGGCAACGTCAACAGCTCGCACTAGGTTACCGCCGCCGTTCGTCCAAATAGATAAGCATGTCCATTTACTACATTGAGACGACAATTCCGAGTTTTTATCATGAGGTCCGATCTGAACCTTCGATGGTCGCACGACGGGACTGGACGCGTAGATGGTTCGACGTTGCTGTTACCTCAGACAGGATTGTATCTAGTGTTGCTGTGTTGGATGAATTGCGCCGCGGTGACTTTCCTGGCCGCGACGAATGCTTGGCAATGCTGGACACGATTGAGATGTTGGAGTTGGATGATCCTGTTTTTGAAATCGTCGAGGCCTATTTGGCAAACAAGCTAATGCCATCCGATCCCTTCGGAGACCCGTTGCATCTGGCGCTCGCCTCCTATCATCGTTGCGATTTCCTTGTGACCTGGAACTGCCTGCATTTGGCCAACGCGAACAAATTTGGGCAAATTCGACGGATCAATGGTATACTTGGGCTGTACACTCCAGAACTCGTTACTCCAATGGAATTGCTCGGGGGAAATGTAGGACCATGACAACACCGCCAATACTAGAAGAAGTTCGAAGGGTGCGGCACGAAATCTCGGCCGAAATCGGGCATGATCCGAAACGACTAAGGGAATACTACGCGACAATTCAGAATTCGGTGCGTTCGCGGACGATCAACCTCGCAGATCAGGGACCGTATGGACGAACAAAGCATTGCATCGAAGTCGCCGATCAACCACTCCCTGAGGGTGGCTCCTCTGCGGCGACTCGATGAATGCCGTCGATTCTGCGGCCAAATCGCCTCGGCTTTTGTACCGTACGATCTGCGCGAGACCGGAAAATGGGAATTGCATCTGTAATCTTGGGGATTCTTGGCATTCTATTGTCGTGGATTCCGTGTCTTTGGCCAATCGTCGCAATACACGTCGTGATCGGACTCGGACTTGGAATTGGCGACGTTGTCACGCAGAAGAATGCCGCGATAGGCAAACCTCTTGGCGATGAACAAGTTCGACAGAGTCGCATCAGTGTCGGCGTTGCCGGTATTTGCCTAAATGTCATCGCAGTGGTTCTGACAGTTTCCTGGCGTTTGTTTTGGGAGACAAGGGGTTTTGGACTATTCGATTAAGCGCCCCGCGTAATGCTTTAATAGCCGCAGAACAATGGCGTTGCACCAAAGCGACCGACTGGTGCGGAAATTAATGTTAATCGTTCATCCGGTCGCTTGGTGAACGCGTTCGTTATGCAACTGATCTATAGAAATCATGACACGAAGCAAAAAGAAATCATTGCCTGAGGCGGGAGCCGCTTTCGTCTATCGATTGGCGGATGGGCGGTACGGAGTCTGTCGAGTTCTTCGCCAGTCGCACGGGAATGATCGATGGCTGGGCGGCCTAGCGGTTCTTGTTGCTACGTCCGCATGGATTGGCAAAAAATCGCCTGCCCCGACCGACCCTGCCCTCCGTCCGATTCTACATGTCACTCGCCACAACCCAAAAGGCGTGATTGAACTCACTTGGATCAATGATCCAGTACCGCGTGGTTTCAAGACACTCGGCGTCATTCCGCCAACGAATGAAGAACGAAAAATGAAGTGCAGTGCGTTATCTGGTTGGGAGACCTGTCCCATCATGCTATTGGGTCAATGGCGATGGGAAAATGATCGCAAAGCGTTGCTTGCAGATGAAGCCTTGGAAGCGAAGAAGGAGGCTGAGGCACTTGCAGCGCGCTTCAACGAGATTGATCGCACCCGAAAATCCATTACGCTTGAGCAACTTAGTAGACGAAGGTTTTTCGCCAATTGGAAACATATGCCGCCAAAGGAAGCGATTCGGGCATCTCGCGAGACTATGAAAAAGGCAGTCAAAGCAATGATTGCCTTGGGGCCATCGTCGACAAAAGCTAAACGCAAGAAGGTTCTCAAGGAATGTATCGAGGATTTCAACAAACTCGACCGAACAATGAACCGCTTTATAGAGACATCCGAGAGAGACGACATTTGTACGGAATTCGATCTTCTCGTTCATGCTTGTGGTTTGGGTGATCTCGATAGCTTGGCGGATGAATGGCGGGATTGGTGATAGCTCCAAGACATTGGCTCAATCCGCAGCGGTTACTGGAACACAATTTCACCCATGGGAACGAAGTCAACGCCGATTCGCATGCGGAACAGCTTCCAAAATCTGCCGTGGTGGGTGCATAACAATGCGATCAACCGAAGTGCTCATCGATACGGCAAACAATGTTGTGCGATCTTCTTCGCACTCGGTTATCGCTGGTGTTATCCTTCGTGGCAGCCTCTTCGGGCTTACACGGTATACGGATTTAGACACAGCACAAATTATTTGCTAGATCAATGCAAAATGTGAAAATCCCTCCGATTGTCGCCCTGCTTTGCCTAGCCGCAACACCATTCGTGTTTTGGTTCGTCAATAGCGACACGGTACTTGCACGCAGCCTTGACAAATTCCTGGCGATTACATTGCTCTTGGGGCCGATGGGCCTTACAATGGTATGCGGTGTGTGGTCGCTAGTTTTGCGGTTTGATTCGACATTTGTGAATCGAGATTTTTTGACAAAAGCTCTTATTGTGGCTGGCGTGCTTTCTCCTCTCGGGCTTTTCACAATGATCTTGGCTTTTGTGTTACATGAGCTTTCGCACGCAACGTGGCGATAATGCTCCTGAGGTTGAGTTCGACACCTACCTTGCAGGGGCGGATAACCACGCAATGCACCCGAGTCGCGAAGTCGGGCGTTTTGACAGTTGAGAACCTCTCGTCGCGACCGGGTGATTGCAGCCGTTATCTTGCAAGAACACGATGACTGACGAGAAGACTACCTGTTTATCGTGCGGACGCGAAATCCGCCTTCTGACTGCGGAACGTCGCCGTGGCATGTGCAATCCTTGCCATCGCGAGGCCCAAAAACCATCAGAAGAGCTGTTTGCCAATCAGGTGTTTGAACGTATTGACGCCACCATCGAGCCGTTCACTGATTACAAGACCGCTCTAAGAGACCTGGAAGCTTTGCCACGCGGGTACTCGCTGTGCTTTGCGTTTCACCACGTCCACTCGGACATACTGAATGGCGGGATTTCACAACTCTATTCCAATTCGACTTGGTCGTTGATTCTTCACGCGGAACGGACTGCCCATGAAGCCGGATTTTCAAACGTCTCAACCTTGCTCCGTGAAATAGTGTATTATTACCACCTAAAGGGCCGGTCTAAGCTTAAACGTGACGTCACTGAAGACTATTTCACATCGTTGCCATCAAACTGGGGCAAGACCTTAAAGCAACTCGATGATGAATATTGTGACATTGAACAAGACGCGAACTCTGTGATTGTGACATTGTGTCGAGATCACCAATCACTTTTCACAGATACCTGACTTGGCAAGATAACAATCGGATGCACCAAAGTCGGCGACCGGTGCGTTTTGGCAATGGAGAGATCATCGCGCCGACTTGGTGATCCGTGTCGTTCGCCGGAGAAGATGATGTTTGAGGCGCAG
>VGZN01000403.1 GCA_016872635.1 Planctomycetota bacterium
AACCGCGGCGAACCTTGGCCGGGGAACCACGCCATCAGGCGTTGTGCGCTAATCTTCACTTGAGAAACTCCGTGTCGATGTTGCACTGTGCGTTACTGCACTGTGCGTTACTGCACTGTGCGTTGCTGCACTGTGCGTTGCTGCACCGTGCGTTACTGCACTGTGCGTTACTGCACTGTGAATTACTTCACAGTTCGTTTCAAATCCATTTTTGGGGAACGAAATTGCACTGCATGCTTTACTAGAAAATCCTTCGGGGGGGCAAAGCGGCCCCTGTTGGAGGATTGGCATGGTTCGACCAATTGGGAACAGTAATGTGCTTCCAGGCGGACGCGAGTCACATTGTTGCCCTATAATTCGGTAGGTGATCATTTCCCAAGGTATGGGTTCTTTACCGATCGGAACAGGAGAGTGAATCATGAGCAACGTGTGGATTACCGGTTCTGCAAGGACTCCAATCGGTCGATTCCTCGGCGAATTAGCCTCGTTTTCAGCACCGGAACTGGCAGGTGTAGCCATTCGAGCCACCATGGAACGGTCCGGTGCAGGGCCTGACGAGATCGACGAAGTTGTGTTGGGAAATGTGCTCAGTAGCGGACTTGGGCAAGCTCCTTCAAAGCAGGCCGCATTGCATGCAGGATTAAGCCCTGCGACCCCTTGCGCATCGGTGAACAAAGTCTGCGGTTCTGGATTGTTCAGTGTGATGCTGGCTTCCCGAGCGATACGGAGCGGGGATGCAAACTGCGTCGTTGCCGGCGGGATGGAAAGCATGAGCAATGCGCCTCATCTGCTCCGAGGCGGTCGCGCAGGATGGAAGTACGGGCAACAGCCATTGCTGGATGCGATTGAATATGATGGTTTGCGATGTCCGCATGGCCCGTCCTTGATGGGCGTTTACGCGGAAAGGGTCGCTTCGATGCACGCCGTCGACCGCTCCGCTCAAGATGCATTTGCTCTTCAAAGCCATCAACGTGCGGTCGAGGCAATGCATCTAGGGTTTTTCAAGATGGAGATCGCGCCTGTAGTCGATGCGAAAGGAGTCCTTATCGATCGAGATGGAAGTCCCCGAGCGGACGCCTCCATCGATCGTTTGGGAAAGCTGAAATGCGCCTTTCTGGATAACGGTACTGTTACGGCCGGGAATGCATCATCGCTAAGTGATGGCGCGGCGAGCATGATCGTGTTCGGAGACTCGCATCGAGACCGCTTTCGCGGCAACGATGTATTCCGTTTGGTGGGGGCGGCGATTCATTCTCAATCGCCCGAGGATCTTTTCTCGGCACCGATCGGTGCCGTCCGACGGTTGCTTGAAACAACTAAGTTGACTACAGCACAAGTAGATCTTTTCGAAATCAACGAAGCGTTCGCGTCGCAAACGGTCCATTGCATGCGTGAACTGAATATTCCTTCCGAGAAACTCAATGTCCATGGAGGGGCGATCGCACTCGGGCATCCCATCGGTTGCAGTGGTGCACGAGTACTAGTGACCTTGATGCACTCGCTTCTCCACAGGCAAGAGTCTCGCGGCATCGCTGCCTTGTGCCTGGGTGGCGGCGAAGCTGTCGCTGTGATGGTCGAAAGGGCTGCTTAGGATTCCTGGCGAACTACCGCATGATTAGGAGCCATTCATGATTACCGAGGAGCGACTGGTTCAGATTGCCAAACGCCATGGTGTAGCGATCGAGTCGATCGAACCATTAGGATTGACCGATCGAGTCGAAGCGCTGCGCGCCTGCTTGGCCAGAACCAATGTTCCGTACCCGATCGATCCAAAGTTTGGGGAACCGTATCTTCAAGCGGCACGTGCCGGCGAGCTGTTTGCGATCGGATCGCTTTCGGGCGATAGTGTGGAGCTTGGTCCATTTAAAGACTCGCAAGACTACGATGCATACACTCCGGAGCAGCACCTCAGTTGGGCGTGTTTGGTCGCAGAACAGCAAAAGACCAAACACCGCTATGCCTGCCGCGAGTACTTGGATGGGGAGCATACCTTTGCGATCGGTGGTACGGTGATCCCCGATTTTTACTCGCTCAATGCGAGGATTTACCAGCAGACCGGTTGGCAGTTGGCTACGGTCAATATGATTATCCCGGCTGAGCTGTTTTTTACGTGTCATAGCCACCGTTTCTTTCCGGTGACAACCTTCATGAGGGCGTTGGAACAAGACTACCTTCAGGAACCTGATATCGGTCACGATGTAGCTGGCCACGTTTCGACATTCACGATTCCTGTGGTTGCCCACGTGATGCGCAATCACGGCATCGCGCGTAATATGATCTATGATCGACGCGATGAGGAGTTGTCCAAATGCACTAACGATGTCCAACGCGGTCGAGTCGCACGCAGAGCAGACGAGTTGCTACTCTACGCGGAGCGGATCTACTGGTTTACGGTCGAGTTTGGATTGGTCAAACAAGACGACGGGATTCGCGCGTTTGGTGCTGGGATCTTATCCTCGCCAGGTGAGACCATCTACAGCATTGATTCGGTTCTTCCCACGCGGATTTTGATCGACCCATCTCGTGAGTGTGACTTGCTCCGGTTGGCTACGACCGACTACCTGATCAGCGAGTTTCAAAAAACGTATTTCATAACTGAACATTTCGACTTGCTCGAATCCTTGACGCCGGAAAGGATCGTAGCGATTGCGGAACGAGCCTCGCGACTCCCTCATTTTTCCTGGCGCGATATCGTTCCCGGAGATCGTGTGCTGCAGATGGGTCAGTCGGCTGTCGGGACCAATGAAAAGTACTTCAGGCTCAAGTGCCAAGAGGTGGGTGACGAATGCTTGGCTAGGACCGCCATCCGAAACCTGCGGTGGTTCGCAAGCGGCCATCACATGGGGCTTGATCTCTCCAAAACATGGTCCGGCCCAGTAGCGACGGTTCCTCCATCAATGATCGAATGGTTTCGGACGGAGGACGCCGAGCACGGGTTTGCAGTAGTGACCAAGCCCTTGAGCGATGAATGATCCTCGATGGGGCTCGCGCGATTGAGCAGCGAAGATTTGGGCGAAACTCATGCTAGTGGCATCAAGCTGAAGCTCTTCGTTGTCAGTGAGTAAACCCTCTGGACCTCGCATCGGATTCGATGGGTGGTTTTATGCTCGTTGAATTAGCGATTGAGGGCATTGGGTGTGTCGCAGCCGTTCGCCCTACGGCTATTCCACCCCCATTGCTTGAGTTTTCGCTGCAGCGTTCTTACTGAGATTCCCAAGGTGTGAGCTGCGTGGGTGCGATTCCCGTAGGATCGTTCCAAAGCGCTTAAGATAGCCTCGCGTTCCAGTTCATTGAGGATGAGGGAATCCGGATTGACCGGTTTGGTTGGAATGGAGGGATTGCCGCTGAGCGATCGAGGCAGATCGTCTTTGGTCAATCGTTCGCGATGACCCATGACCAGCATGTTTTCAATCGCATTTCTCAGCTGACGCACATTCCCCGGCCAATCGTAGGCCTTAAAAAAGTCCATCAGCTCCGGGGCGATCTCCGGTTGGTTGCGCATGTGCCTTTTGGCGCAGTCTTTAAGAAAGTACTCCATCAAGACGGGAATATCATCGGGTCTGTCTCGAAGGGGGGCAGTTCGATGCTGAGAACATTCAGTCGATGAAAGAGGTCCGACCGGAACAAATCGTTCGCAATCATCTCTTGGATGTTTCTGCTGGTTGCCGCGATCAATCGTATATTGACATGCTTTTTCAGGTTGCTACCTATCGGCGAGAACGACAACGACTCGAGGACTCGCAAAAGCTTCGGTTGAAGTTTGATCGGGAAATCCCCGATTTCGTCCATGAACAAGGTTCCCAAGTGTGCCGCTTGAAACCTGCCTATTCGATCCTCGGCGGCACCCGTGAAAGCACCTCGAACATAACCAAACAGTTCGGATTCAATGAGTGATTCAGGGAGTGCAGAAACATTGACCGCGATAAAGGGTTTTGGCGTCGACGGCTGTGGTCGTGGATCGCGGAGGCGACAAGTTCCTTTCCGGTACCTGATTCGCCAGTGATCAGCACGATGGAGTCCGACTCGGAAACCTTTCGAATTTGCTCAAACACCACTCGCATGGCTTGGGACTGTCCGATCATTTGTCCGATACCTGCGACATCGATCGGAATTTGTTCGGGACTCCGATTGCGCATCGGGAGATAGCGATTGAGGAGAAGCAACAGTTCATCCGGCTTCAGCGGCTTTGTAAGGTAATCGCTTGCCCCCATTTTCATCGCCGCGACAGCGGAGTTCACATCGCCATAGGCAGTGGTGAGAATCACGGGAACCATGGGGCGTTTCTCTCGCCACTCTTGAAGGACCTCCATGCCGCTGTCCTGCCCCAACCGTAGATCGCAAATCACAAGATCGATCGGATCCCCCAAGGATTTCTGCGCTTGACGCTGATTCGAGGCCGTGATCCCGCGATAACCCTCAGAACGGAGCAAACGAGACATCGCCTCGCGTTCTCCGCTTTGATCCTCAACGACCAATATTGACAGGCTGCTGCTCATCGTTGGCACTTTCCTTCATGGGTAACCTATCGTCTTGTGGCGGCGTGGTATGACCGAGCTTTGCGGGCAATGTGATCGAAAACATCATGCCACCTAAGATCGGGCTGCGACGGCATGGTACGGTTCCGCCGGTGCTTTCCACCAAGTTTTTCACCACTGCCAATCCTAGCCCTGTTCCTTCCTGGCGCGTGCTGTAAAACGGCTCAAAGATATGTTCCAAATCCTTCGCAGCAATTCCGTCTCCGGAATCATGAATCTCCAAGGTGTAGATCGGGGACGTGTATTCCGAGTTGATTCTCAGTCGACCACCGCGCGGCATCGCTTGCAATGCAATTTGCAATAGATTCAGCAGAATCTGCCGCAAGTACTTGGCAGCAATCCGAGCCTCGACGTTTGGCTCCTTGCAAACGTAGTCGACTTGGATACCGTGATGCGAATACACGTGCTTCAAAAAATGCAACGTGGATTTGATTTCTTGGTGAACCGAGATCCAGGGGTGCTCGCTCGACTCAACCCGAGCGCAACCGAGCAGGTGCCCTCTCAATTCG
>VGZN01000404.1 GCA_016872635.1 Planctomycetota bacterium
TATCATTGTCGCACCAGCGATGAATCATGGCGAGCAAGGAACGTTGCTCCGCGATAAATCGAGTCAGCATTTCTGGATTGGTTTCCCATCCGACAAAATCGCCCTGCTCGCCCCGTTCTCTGGCTTGCTGTTTCCACCAGAGATCTTCAGGTTCATCGGAGGCGACCAGCAATAGATTATGGATCTGAGCTTGCAGGTAGGGACTTCGAGCGTCATCGGCGATTCGTCCCTGCAGTTCCGCAGATTCCCTTTCGGAGCTATTACCGATGGATTTGCTCGTTATTACCGAGGGTGCTTTATCCGTTTGTTGGCTGAAGAACTCTCTCAACGATTGGACTGCGTACCACTCGTTCTTCACAAACTGAATGGTGAACGCGATGATTGCGAGGGTCGATAACAGGGTCGCCAGTTGCAATCCCAAATGCCACCACGGTAAGTTTCGTTTCGCTGGGTATATTCGAGTCATCGGCCACCTCCATCATTGGATGTTGTAGGTTTTGAATCGAAGGTGAGCAGTAATGCTTTTGCTTCGGTTTCCCAGTTTCCTCGCCAATGGCTACCGGGATAGCAGTAGAGCGTATCGAATGTGTTTATATACGCGGTTGCCTCGAACGAATCTGAGACTTGGTCGATTCGACCGGTTGGGTCGATTTCTTGACGCAACGCTGTCACTTGATCGCGCGAAGTTGAATTGATTAACTTCCAAAGTGAAGCTGCAAGTTCGTCCCGTTCGCAGCTCTTGCGAAGCATTCCAGGAAACGACGGAATCTCGGTGGTGAATGGGATCGAGTATCCACCGAATTCGTACCACCAGTCGGTGAACCAATTGGATCGCTCGTATCGAGGCTGCATTTTCCAGGCTCGACTCAATTGGTACTTCCGGGACTTGTCACGAGAATCGCTGTCTGCCAGAAACAAAACGATCTTTCGGTAGAGGTCGTCGCCGATCCATTCTCTAGCGCTCGTCGCTTTGCATTCGCGGAGCATCGCTATTTCTAAAATCTCGCTATGGTCCTGTGCTAATAGGGAACCGGTCCATCGAAATTGCCGTATCAATTCAAAAATACCATTTACCATAGAACGGTAGGTCGCTAAATGCTCGTCAGACGCATCGGAAGCGACCGCCGACTGGCTGCTGCTGAGTTCTGCAAGGCAAAACCGAACAAGGTCGCTGCTGCGTAGTCCTAGGAGAACGACGCGGTCCTTGTCCGATTGCAAATAGCGAAGGTATTCCGCGCGAACATCTTCATTGTTATCAAATCGTTTTTGTACCTTGTCGATGGTTTGAGATTCCTAAAAATTGCGTTGGATCAAGTGCATCCGGGAACCGAGTATGGAGTCATCGGACTCGCTTCCTTCCTTCCATGTTGTTTCCAGCGCGGTTCGGATATCAGGATCTATTCCTCGGGTTTTCAGCATCGCCCAGATTCCAGGGAGTAGCGGAATCACCATCGCCGTCAGCAACCACGCAGCATGTCCAACAAAGAACCTCCGATCAAACGCTCGGTCCATCCAGGCTTTCATCTGTGACCAAGTTGCTACGCCTCCAATAACTAGAGATGTGCCAAGCAACCAAATTGGGGCTTCGAACATCAGCGATGCAAATAGTCCGTAGGCGATAAAAACTCCTGCGATCAACGGGGACGTGATTATGCTGAACAATGGACTGCGAATGCATTGAGACCACCACTGGGAAACCGCATAGATTCCCAAGACGGCGAGGAAGAAGCAGATCGAGTCCGCAAGGACAAATTGAGGATCGGCTCCTTCCCAACGCGCGAAGGATCGACGGGTGAATAATCGCCAGAACGTAGCGAGCAATATGATCACCATAGGAATCCAATGCCTGCTGATCCAAACTCGCGTCGGTGATACGCCTCGGTCTGCAAAAAACCGAATCCTATTCGCGATATTGTCTCCTTGAAACGCTAAGCAACCTAGCCAACACACGGTGACGGTCCCGAGAAACAGAATCAACAGAGCAGGAGGATCGCGGTCGAGGACTCGAACACTCAGATCGTCGTTGTACCCACCTATCCGGGGAAAGGCACCGCACATCCAAATTCCCACAAAAAAGACGATGGTTAACATCGACCAGGGCAACCAATTCTGACGAGCGGACTGCCACAGCAGGGCAGAGTTCTGCGGAACAACCGCCCATCGCCACCATTGGGGCGGTGCAATGGTGGTCTTGGTCGACTCGCCAAGCAAACCTAGCCACGGTGCTGCTGATGCCGCACGGGCCGAAAGATCGCGCTGACTGGCTAGCCAGCCATACACCGCTGCTCCTACGAAGCCGACTGCCCAGGATGCGACGCCGATCCCCCAATCGACCGAAGAACTATCCGGTGTTGCTCCGAATTGAGGTCGTAATAATACCTTGAAGAGCTCCGATGTTATCCAAAGAACTCCCGTGACAGGTATCAATAACTATAAAGCGTAGATCGGCGAAGAGACTCGCCACGCCAGCGCGAGCCCCGCGAATCCAAGAAAAAACGATACTGTCGGGAAAAGAATCGGATAGAAATAGCTTTCGGATAAGGAATCCAACTCGGGCTTGGTGATCCCAGGTTGTCCTTGGAAAACGATACGAAACATCCAGAGCATGAGGAGCGACAGCGCCCACGTGCCGATGAGGCTGACCACCGCAACCATGAATTTAGTCTTTGCGATTTGCGCCGAGCTAACCGGCATCCCTTGCAGCCATTGGAGCGTGCGATTTTCTTTTTCCATACCGACCAAAAGGACGCCGATCCCCGTCGCGAAGATGATCGGCATCACGATGAAGGAATAGGGTGAGATCGGCCCAGAATCGGCGGGGCTTGTAAAAAAGAACAACGTGATCATCAGGAGATTCAATCCTCCCCCGAGCCCCAGCACTGCCCAGAACAAGGGGGCGATTTGCCGGAGTTCTTTCCATACCAAGGCTTTTTCTATAGTTGGACGGCTCATGATCGTTGTGCCTCCATCGATAAGCGGCCTGCGTTACCGCTTTCGCTCTTGCGGTGGGCGTACTTGGAATCGCCGCGTGTGCAAGCCACAAAGAGCTCTTCCAGCGTGGCGGGTTGGATTCGAACACTTGCAACCCCAGTGCAATTCTTCCAAAACTCTGCCGCTTCGTCGCCACCTCCTTGGACCACAAACTGTTTCTGACGCCCTTCGCTGATCTCCGCCAAGATTTTCGAATTTGCCGATGGGTCCGGTAGACTGACCAGCGGATCGTTCAATGAGACCGTAACCATGGAAATCGATTCCTTGAGTTCGGAAAGGTTGCCGACGAGCTGCAATCGGCCTTTGTGCAGGATTGCGATCTGGTCGGCTACCCGCTCCACCTCGGCAATCTGATGGCTTGAGAGGAATACAGTCCGGCCAGTCGCCGCAACCGTGATCATGCTTTCTAAAAACTCACGCCGAACCAGCGGATCAAGCCCCGACGTCGGTTCGTCGAGAATGAGCAATTCAGGGTCGTGGGCGAGCGCCAGCGACAATGCCACTTTGGACCGCTGCCCCTTGCTCAGGTGCTTGATTTTGCGATCCGATGGAAGTTCGTACTTCTCGATGGATGCTCGATACCTATCGACAAACCCTTCGGCAAAGAAGGAGGAAGCCAACCAGCCGATTTCACCGACGGTCATCCAGTCGTATAGGGCGGGCGCGTCTGAGACATAACCGATCCGTTGCCGGATCTTCAGAGAATCCTCTTTCTTGCTCGGATCCATGTTGAGCACACGGCAGGAACCTGCCGTAGGCTTCTGGAAGCCGGTAAGGATTCGAATCATTGTCGTCTTTCCAGCACCATTTTCACCGAGCAATGCGTAGACCGTTCCGGGTTGCACGGATAAGTCGACGCCGCGTAGAGCTTCGCAACCGCGAAAGCGCATTTCGAGACCTTCGATTTTGATCACATCATTCATGGGTTTCACCTTTGGGTTTCCAAAGACAAGGCAGAAGAGTTTGAATGCGGTTCTTGCAAGCGATGCTTGCAAGGATGGGTGTGACGACGCTTGAGTGACAATCGGATAACTCGTCTTGGTAACTAGTTGTCAACATCGGTGTCCTCAGGATGAGGTCCCATTCGACGGTAGTAGCGTCGCAACGGTTGCGACCTGACCGTCGAGCGACTCAAGCTGAGTAGCGATGATTCGCTTAATCTCACCGGCGTTGAGTCCACCGTGGAGAGCTTCGGCGATAGCGCCTCGCAATCGATCCTCAAGGAGCGAGCAGCGAGCCTCACGGCACGCTTCCAAGGCATCGCTGCGAACGGCGATACCTCGTCCCCGAAGCGATTCGACGACACCATCGTTTTGAAGTTGCGAGAAGGCCTTGGCGATCGTGTTGGGATTGATGGCCAAGGAAACAGCCAGCGTCCGGACGCTAGGTAGCAACTGCCCCGGCACCAACACTCCGTCGGCAATCGCGAATTTGACTTGACGAACAATCTGTTCGTAAATCGCGATTCCGTTATTGGGATCGATAGAAAAGAACATAAACAACTCCTGGGTTCTTGGTCCCCAGTGTACTACGTAACTAGAACACGTGTCGGCGTCATTGTCAATAGTCATTCAATCGATTTCTGTATTTTTCAAAAGTTTCAGATCGTTAGGCGATGCGTGGTCTCCATCGGTGGAAAGCCGAAGATCGTGAGGAGATGCGGAAACGCGGAGACGCATTTGGGGCGGAGTAGTACGTGAAAATGGCGATCCTCGCATCGCCTTGCGGAGCTAGCCATGAGGTCGACCTTCGATCGCCAGTGAACGTCGATTGCTAGCGAACTTGGCCGTGGTTCGATCTTGACGCATACCTCAAAAATTGCGAATCACCAAACACCGGTTTTTCTCGCTCTTCGTTGGTGAAAACCAAATCCCCCGCACGTTTGATCTTCATCGTATGCCACTCTCTCGTTCCTACCGTACCGACCGACGTCGCCGTGTTATGCGCGAAACGATCGCTGCCGATTCGGACTTTGCGGTCGAGTCAGCGCGGGCACAAAAGAAGGCACGACGCGCGAGTGAGAGCGATCCGACGGAATTAT
>VGZN01000405.1 GCA_016872635.1 Planctomycetota bacterium
GGAACTATCAACGAAACTGCACCAGTTTTCGCGCGAGCAAAACGAAGTGATGCGTAACCGATTACGAATGCAAGTCGGTATGTACTTGACCGAAATCGCGAAGGGGATGGGGGAGCAAGATATCTCGACGCAGTTCTTGTCTTATCGCACCGATGATTTTCGACCTTATGTCTTCAATCGCTGGCTGAAGTACCTGAAGGGATTGACCTCGACGGATCCCGTTTTTGGACCTTGGATTGAAATGCAATCTTGGGGGCAGATCGTCCCTGAGGAGTTTCAAAAACGGTGTGGCGAGTACATTGCCAAATTGGCTCGTGAATTGGAGACGGCGGGCCGAACTCCGGAGAAACTTCATGCATTGCGAGGTGAACCGCCCAAGTGGAATCCTTTCGTCGTCGATGCGGTCCAGGAAAAGAAACCAAGCTCGTTGACGGAGTTGGCAGCCATCTATGGTAGCGTGTTTGCCGAACAGCAGCGGCTATGGTTGCAAGCGTTGCTCGAAGCGACCTTGGAGGCAACTTCTGCCGACACACTCGTGCCAGATGACAATCCGAAGCACTTGGTCATCAATAGTCCTGCCCATCGGCAGATTCGCCATCATCTGTATTCTGCGGGTACGCCGTTGGATATCCCCGAGGACGAGGCGTCTCGATTGACGAATCGCACCATCAATGATTTGATCAGTGGCAAAAAAGGAGCGATTCACGCATTGAACCTTTCCTCTCCGGGTTCCCCGCCCCGGGCGATGATTGTGCGCGAAGAGCCGAAGCCCGACGATTCGTTTGTCTTTCTCCGAGGGAATCCCCTTGCTCGCGGTGAGAAAGTGGAGCCGAGGTTTTTGTCGACGCTTAATCGTAATACCGGTAGCGGTGGTGCCAATCAAAAAACGTTCGAGGATGGACAGCGGCGGTTGGGGTTAGCAAACGCTGTGATTTCGGAGAGCAACCCACTTACCCGAAGGGTCTTGGTGAATTGGGTATGGCAGAACCATTTTGGGGTAGGATTGGTTCGGACTGCCGATGACTTCGGAACGCGAGGGGTACCTCCGACGCATCCGGAACTATTGGATTATCTTGCAGACGAATTTCGCAAGCATGGATGGTCCTTCAAATGGTTGCATCGGCAAATCATGCTCAGCCACGCGTACCGTCAAGGTGCCATCGAGAGTGATCACGCGCGAGAAGTGGATCCGGAGAATCGAATGTTATGGCGGATGCCTCGAAAGCGGCTTGAGTTTGAAGCGATGCGCGATGCGATGCTATCGGTCAGTGAGGAACTCGATATCACCATGGGAGGCAGACCGGTGGATTTGAATGCCACCCCAGCGATTCCTCGCCGAAGCGTCTATGGATTTATCAATCGCGATGTCATCGCGAATCTGATGAGCACGTTCGACGCAGCAAATCCAAACGCTTGTACTGCGAAGCGTCCAGAGACGACGGTTCCGCAGCAGACATTGTTTGCTTTAAACTCAGACTTCATCCAAGACCGAGCGGTGAGGTTGGCTGCCTTGACCAAGGCAATGAATCTCGAATCCGATGGGGACCGAATCGTTGCGCTGTTTCGCAGAACATTAGGGCGAGAACCCACGGAAAAGGAATTGAGGCAAGTGAAAGAATTCGTGAGCGATGCAGGTGAAATAACAAGTCCAACCGGAGCAGCCACGCTTTCTGAAGGATCGGAGAATGCCCTCGAGGGGCGTTGGGTACAATTGGCCCATGCGCTGCTAGCTTCGAATGAGTTCACCTTTTTGGACTAAGACCATGATACCAGTGAATCAAAATCGACGGCATTGGATGCAGAGTTGCGGCATGGGGTTCGGAGGATTGGCGTTTGCCGATCTTCTGGCCAAGACTGGGTTGGGGTGCGATGGAAATGCTGCTGGTTTTCTCGGGGCGATGCCCACCCACTTTCCCGGTAAAGCAAAGCATATCATTCATGTGTTTTTGAACGGCGGCGTATCGCAAGTGGATACGTTTGATCCAAAGCCCGAGTTGACCCGTCGGGCGGGGCAAATGCTCCCCTTCGAAAATCTTCAGACGGAACGCAAAACCGGAGTTGCGTTGCCTTCGCCATTCACCTTTGAACAGCATGGGCAAAGTGGAATTCCAGTCAGCGATCTATTCCCTAAATTGTCCAAGTGCGTGGATGAGATGACCGTAATCCGGTCGATGCACGCGGAACTACCCAGCCATGAGATGTCGTTGATGCTCATGAACACGGGGGACCAGCGTTTGGTTCGGCCCAGCCTGGGATCGTGGCTGACTTGGGGAATGGGAACGATCAACGAGAATCTACCGGCCTTCATTGCGTTATGTCCAGGTGGGCTTCCAGTGGGCGGAGCTGGAAATTGGAGGTCTGCATTTTTGCCAGGCGCATTCCAGGGAACACGCGTCGATACGCTCAACACCGATCCGACTAAACTGATCGATTATCTGCAGAACAAACGGCTGGCATCGAGCGATCAAGCGAAGCAGTTTGCGTTGCTGCAACAAATCAATCGCGAGCATCTCGCAAGTCGTCCAGGCGAATCGATGATTGAATCGAGGATTCAGTCCTTCGAATTGGCATTTCGGATGCAGACGGAAGCAAGTGACGCGTTCGATATTTCGAAAGAGCCTGAGCATATTCTGAAGATGTACGGTGATGGACCGCAGAACCGGCAGCTATTAATGGCGAGGCGTTTGGTCGAACGAGGGGTGCGATTTGTACAGACCTGGCATGGCGAATTGCAACCGTGGGACAGCCATTCGAATATTAAGGATGAGCATCGCAAGGTGGCCAATGAGTGCGATTCCGGATTGGCGGCGTTGATTATGGATTTGAAACAGCGAGGGATGCTCGACGAGACATTGGTGCTATGCTCCGGAGAGTTTGGGCGAACCCCTTCGGTGGAGATGGGGCAGGACGGATCCGGTGCTAGCCAGGGGCGAGATCACAACCACTGGGGATTTTCACTATGGATGGCTGGAGGTGGTGTCAAGAAAGGCACAATCTACGGGGCGACGGATGAGTTTGGCTTCCGTGCGGTCGAAAACCCAGTATCGGTGCACGATCTCCATGCGACCATTCTGCATTTGATGGGGTACGACCATCAACGGATGACGTATCGGTATGCGGGACGAGATTTCCGGTTAACCGATGTTCACGGCCAAGTCATCCAGCCTATTTTGGCTGGGTAAATCCAGGCGCCAATCTTTCGAAATACGATCCTTCACGGTCGTTTTCAAGCGGTCCTACGCGCTCGTTGCGATCAACCGTAGAGCGTTTCGGCTTCGGTATGATTGATCTTGCGACAGCGAAGGCGATCACCCGATATTTTTTCACCTGCGGGATCGATGTAGACGCGTCCTGTTCGTCCCGGTTTAACGCTGAGGACGTGGATATTGAAGATGAACGCACCATCGGATTTCGACTTGAACCAGTGAACATTGTCCTTGATGTCGGTGACGGTGGAATAATCTCCTGGGCTGAATTCGCGGTCGATCGTCGGCTTGATAATCATAAAATCCTTTTCATCCTCAAGGCGATCGTAATGACGGCCATGGAAATCACCTTTAAGGATGAGGAACGCGGTAGCCATGTTGTCGTGCCCATGGGGAACAACCGAGCGATCTTTGTTGAGGGCGAAGACTTGGTGACCGAATACCAGTTCCGTGGGGAGACCTTCTACTTGCGGCAGTTTCGCTTGCAAGCTTAGCTCCCCTCGCTCTTTCGGTTTGGCTTGTTGGGATAGTTTTTCGAAATCGATGAATTGAAGCATTTCCGGAAGGTCGACCGTGCTCAGCAATTGTTCGACTTGTTTCTGCCATTCGACTGGATCGAGTTTCTTTCCTTTCAGGTCCAGGCTCATCGCATTGAGTTTCGCCAGCCACTGGGCGGCAATCGGCTTAATCTCCTTCGCAAACGCATCGCGGGAGAAGAGGGTGTCCAAAAGAGACCACGTGAGGAGTGAAGCGATTGATTTTTGGTGGAACGCGCGTCGGGAAATCGGATTCATGATCATCTACTCTCCACAGAAAGTTGAACGGGATATTCACCCCAGGTTACCACTTTTCTCTGTAAAACGCAAAAATGACGATGGGGTTCGCAAAGATGGTTTCATCCATTCATTCCGAAAAGAGATGCATTCAACGGTAGCATTACGCATGTCAGTTTATATTGCATTTGCAGGGAGTTAGGCGGTACGAGAAGAAGTGGGAAGCGGAGGGAGACCTGTTCTTTTGCGCATCTTGTTCAATCGCGTAAGCGTATCCACCGCAATTGAATACATTGGATCGCAGTAGGAGGAAACGCCGGTATCGAGATTGAAGTTTTCATAATTTCGGAATCGCGTGTCGAGCCCGTCTAGGAAGTCGTTTGCAGCGCACTCAATGCCATCTGATAGGGTTCTCTGAAATGATGATTCGGGGCGAAAAGGGGATAATATGGCACGAGTTCTGGAGAGAGTTGCAGATTTTGTCGAGGATAAGTTTCTTCGTCTTGCACGATAGAAAATATGAAGTAGACGCATCGCAATCATGAAGCGAAAAAGGCTTTTCCGAAACTCGGTCGGTTGGAAGCTGAGCCCATAAATATTCAAATAAGCACTGGCGATCAAAACACTCACAGCAGGGATATGCTGACTCATGTTTCGATAATTGAGGGAAGGAACACGATCGATCCATGTAGCGTCGACCCCCAATTCAATGGCTGTGTGCAAACTCGGGTTGTCCGCATACGACAAGCACCCGTCCTGACCGAGTACTGTCGCGGACTGGGTGTTGATAATCGGGTGCGAATGTCGATCCAAGATTGCGTGCGAAATCCATCCGAGAGCGAACGAGAACTCGGATTTGGAAACCGCGAGATTGAGTAATTGGATTGATAAATTCGAGGTCGCGATGTTGTGTGCTAGATCAGCATGAAAGCTATCTTTTGAACCCAAATATCCCGAATCAGGTGCCAATGCCCCTAGAACAAATGAATCTGGATCGATTGAGATCGCACGATCAGCGGGATGCCTCGAGACCAAATTC
>VGZN01000406.1 GCA_016872635.1 Planctomycetota bacterium
TGGTAAGGAACCGCCATCTCCGAAATCGCCGCAGAAACACGTTTCGCAATATGCTCCGCCTCGGTAAGTTTAGTACCTGGTAGAACGGCAAGGAAAGAATCGGATCCGTACCGGATCAGCGAATCCATATCACGCACCGAAGCCTTCACCACGCTGGTAACCGATCGAAGAACGGAATCCCCTGCCTCGTGACCAAACTGCATGTTGACTTGACGGAAGTCGTCGATATCGAACAGCATGATCGAAAACGCCGAATCCTGCCTTTGGAACTGGGACAAGTGACGGCGCAATTCCTGTTTCAAGAAGTTTCTATTCGCCAATCCTGTAACTGGATCAACTACGATGGTATCGTTCAGTTCGCTTAAGTGACTTTCTAGCTTGCGGCGTCGAAACTCGGAAATGCCCCAACCGCCAGCAATCACCCCAAGACCTACGCACTGCCAATCAAAAATCCGCAATTCGGTAGCGTTGGTGGTGAAACTAAAGCATAAAATAATCGCAACAGTGCCGGTCGCTAAAGCGAGATTACGTGCGGTGAGAAGATTCGAGCTCACGTCCGCGTGCTGTGATTTCAAATATTCGGTCGTCTGTCGGCTCATGCTGTTCCAATCAAGGATGCGAGTAAATCAAAGTAGTGTGTCTTCGGCTCGGGCGACGATCTGCCGCACGCCTCTCCATCATTGCTTCTAGTATTGCCATCACAATCAGGCGTCCTGGCACCCAGTAAGTTCAGCAACTTTCCGGATATTGCTTCGCGGCTTGGTCCGGTTGAGCCACTCGTAACGATTCTCCCAGTTTTGACAAATCCGATTTTTACAAATACTCAGCGAACAACTCAGGCTGATTGAGCTCCCAGCGATTTGCTAACGCACCAAACAGAAAAGCGTGGCATCCAGGGGAAGAACGCCACGCTTTGTTGAAGTATGAAGAAGGATTCAGTTGCTTCGAGAACGATTCAAGCAAGGTGAGCTACAGTATTCGTGTGCTCTTCCTGCTAAGCACTAACGTACCTTGATCTCGCAACTCAGTCCGCCTGAGGCGGGTACGTAAGCAACACGCGTGTAATCCATCACCATGCGATGGCTACTAAACCGCCACGCCAAGGTGCTGATGCTATTCATCATCATCTTGATCCACTTGCGGGGCAGTCCGTCTCGATCTCGATCGTAGAAGGTCGGGATGACGCACTGCTCGAGAGTCTCGTAGAGATAATCGGCATCGCGAGTATCGGTGATCCGATCTTCGGAGTGACTGGTCCCCTTACCGATTGCGAAACCGTTGGACCCATCGTAGGCTTCGGCCCACCATCCATCCAGGATGCTGCAGTTGAGACCACCATTGAGTACGGTCTTTTGACCGCTAGTTCCGGAGGCCTCCAGTGGGCGCCGCGGATTGTTCAGCCAAACGTCGACCCCTTGAATCAAGTGTCGACAAACATTGATGTCATAGTCTTCGATGAAGGCCACTTTTCCAGCGAATCGAGAGTCATGACGCAGGTTGGCAATCTCTTGGATGAACCGCTTGCCCGGCTCATCTTTGGGATGCGCTTTACCTGCGAAAATCAGTTGCACTGGCCGTTCTGAGTTGTTGATAAGACCGGCGATTCGATCCAAATTCGAGAAGATCAAATTGGCACGCTTGTACGTTGCGAATCGTCGACCAAAACCGATCGTCAATACGTTCGGACTTAGGATACTGCGCGCTGCTTCGATGATCTCATCGCTCTCACCGCGTCGGCGGCACTGCCTTGATACGCGTCTTCGAACAAAGGAGAGCAAAAGATTCTTGAGTGCGTTATGCGTCTCCCACAATTCTCCGGGGTCCACGCTGTGGATGAATTGCCAAACGTCCGGCTCACCCATATGCGTTTTCCAGTTGGCAGGAAAATGCCGATCGTAAAGTTGCTGCATCTGGCCAGCCAACCAACTTTCAATGTGCACGCCATTGGTGATGTGACCGATTGGGATATTGTTCGCCACATCCTGCGGGAAATATGTCCGTGCAGTTGGCTGACAGCATTAGCGGTCCTCGATAGCTTCAATCCGATA
This sequence comes from Planctomycetota bacterium, assembly GCA_016872635.1. Classification (GTDB taxonomy): domain Bacteria; phylum Planctomycetota; class Planctomycetia; order Pirellulales; family Pirellulaceae; genus JBKCUI01. The sequence goes on from VGZN01000406.1 coordinate 2,049, forward strand.
ACCGTCATGCAGAACGGTTCGTCGGGATCCGATGTTTGAACGCGACCGATGCTCATCAAATGGTCATGACTGATTCCCAATTGATCTCGTAGCGGGCCGAGGTGCTCCTCGATGAGCGCACCTGAGAATCGATCGTGCCCCGCGGGAACCGGCGTGTGCGTGGTGAAAATCGTCGCCTGGGAAACTTCGCGGCATGCATCATCAAACGACACGCCGTCGTCCGACATGCGTTCTCGGATGACTTCAAGGGGAGCAAAGGCACTATGCCCTTCGTTCAAATGGTAGGCACCCGGCGTAATCCCGAGCGCCCGGAGCGCTCGAACGCCGCCAACACCTAATACCAATTCCTGACGAATGCGTGTTCGTTCGTCGCCGCCGTAGAGTCGACTGGTCAACTCGCGATCCTCAGGACGGTTCCCCTCGACGTTGCAGTCAAGCAAGAACAATCGAACGCGACCGACTCGTACTCGCCAAACCTTGGCCAATAGCCTCCCGTTCCGCGTATCGATTCCGACCACTAGGGGTGTCCCATCGGGTAGCAGAGCCGCTTCGAGTGGAAGATCTTCAACTTTGGTTTCGAAGTACTCTTCCTTTTGGTAACCATCCCCACTGAGCGCTTGCTTGAAATAGCCATGGGAATAATACAGCCCGATCCCCACCAAAGGTACACCGAGGCCGCTCGCACTTTTGACATGGTCGCCCGATAGAACGCCCAAGCCACCGGAGTAAACCGGAAGAGATTCGTGCAAACCAAATTCGGCCGAGAAGTAAGCCACTGGCTTGCTTCCCAGTACGCCAGCATTTGTCTGTGCCCAGGTGTTCGAGGATTCAAGGTATTCATGAAGACGCCGATAGGCATAATTCACGCGGCTGTGTAAAACCATCTCGCTCGCGCGGATCGCAAGCCGCTCCGGAGTGAACTCACGCAACAGCGCGATAGGGTTGTGGTCCAACTGCCGCCAGCGAATCGGATCGATGTCACGGAATAAATTGGTCACCTCGGGTTGCCAGCTCCACCATAGGTTGTGCGCGAGCACCATGCACTTTTCGTACAATGCTTCCGCGTCGATTTCGCTAGCAATGCCTGATGTCGCCAATTCACCCCCCACCGAATAATCGATTTGCGTCATGTACGCTCCCGTTCCAGCTGTCGCGGTATCATCCAAATTTGCGATATCGAACACAGCATTCATGCTGTGGACACTCTCCGCTTGGAGTATCGTCCGCATAGTTCCTAGAAATACAAGATTCTCTGTTTATAACGAAATGACACAAATGGTTCAAAGGTAGGGATGGCGACGGTCGCATCATCCACCGCACAATGCGCAGTCCTGGTAAAATGAGATGACTTTCCCGCTTCTGACTATTGCCCCCAAGATCTGAGATTCCCAGTGACTCCATTTGCAAGCCGTATCTTCGATAAAGCACCGGGAACAGCAGAGTTAGCGGCCACGCTTGCGCAAAATACCCACCGACTTCAAAGGAAGGAAGATTTTCCGTTCGAGATGGTGAGGCGATGCGCTCGGTTTGAAAATGAATGGCCTGATTTTCCGATAAGCACGCTGCCCTACTACGTGGCTATTGCATTCGGTTGCTTGACCACCGCGTTTATTATGACGCAGCGAAATGCTGCCATTCGAAGAATCGAGTCTAGCGATCACTCGAATCGGAATCGTTGGCTCCTAGAAATTCGCTCGGGCGAAATGTTCGCCACTGTAGGGATAAGCCACCTAACGACCAGTCGACGCCACCTATCGACACCCCCGGTTCTGGCGCATCGGATTGCTCAAGGCCTCACTGCTGGAACCAGTTCCATAGCGTCTCAATCGATGGAAACGCAAGCTCTCGGGGGAGAAAACCGATGGATCCTCCATGGTTGTATACCTTGGGTAACGGGAGCCGCGTCCTCCGATTACATCGTTGTGGGTGCAGTGGAATTGGACCCGATGAAAGGCGGCGTTCGCGTCAGCCATGGCGAGCAAGGATTAGAGACGCAAACCGCCTCGCGCCCTGACGATACTTCAACATCGAATTCTCCAAATCGTGCGACAGAACTACTCTTCCTGCTGCCTACAGCAATGGCTGGGGTAAGGCCTGGTCCGGGGATGGATTTGCTTGCCTTAAGCAGCAGTCGCACCGATGAAGTGCAATTAGAAGGGGTGGAATTGAGCGAAGAATACTTGCTGCATGGGCCGTGTGAAAACGTCATGGCAGCCTCGCAATCCAAGGGTCCTACTTCCAGTTCCGGGGCGGGTGGAGCTCAAACCAGCGCGCTGGCACTAGGTTTAGCCGCAAGTGCCATCGATTGGCTTCATCATGAATCCAACTCACGTCCGAACTTAAAGGCCTACGCGGAAAACCTGGAGAGCACATGGGTGAGCCTGTACGAAACTCTTTTATCGATCGAATACAGCAACACTTCGATCGACCCCAATTCCCTTCGCAAGCATTGTAATGATCTGGCATTGCAATCGACGCAGGCGGCACTTGCCGCCGCGAAGGGCGCCGGTTTCTTGGAAAACCATCCTGTTTCCAAGTGGTGCCGAGAGGCGATGTTCTTTTTGGTATGGAGTTGCCCCCATTGGGTCGCTGAGGCCCATCTTTGCAGTTTTTCATCGATGGACACAAACCTACAATAACCGTCGCCGTTCGTTGAATCTTCCATGCGGAAATACATCGACGGTTTTCATTCACTCGACAGCAATTCCTCCATCGCGCGGACCATTTATGATCGCGGAAATCATTTCCATCGGAGACGAACTCACTAGTGGCGTACGGCTCGACACCAACACCCAAGCGATCAGTCTGAGGCTAGGCGATATCGGCATCAAAGTCAATTTCCACACGACGATTGGTGATACCCTGGCAGACAACATCGCTGCGTTTCGTATCGCCGCTGCGCGGGCAGATGTCGTGATCGCTAGTGGCGGCTTAGGGCCAACCGCAGATGACTT
>VGZN01000407.1 GCA_016872635.1 Planctomycetota bacterium
CCCAGAGTGAGTTTTATAAGTCTTGGAATACGACCAAAAAAGTATTTGTGCTGAGGCGTGGCGACATCTCTCAACCCCAAGAGGAAGCCGTTGCGGGGACGCTCGGTTGCGTCTCCTCATTGCCAGCTCGGTTCGAGATAAACCCTGAGGGGAAGGAGTCCGAGCGTCGGGTCGCGTTAGCACGATGGATCACAGACCGCGCCAATCCCTTGACGTGGCGAAGCATTGTGAATCGATTGTGGGGCCAGCATTTCGGAATTGCGATTGTAGATACACCCAATGACTTTGGCCGCATGGGGATCAAACCCACGCACCCCGAGTTGCTGGACTGGCTCGCAATTCGGCTTCAAGAAAGCAACGGTTCTCTGAAGCGGTTGCATCGCGATATGGTACTAAGTGAGGCATATTGTCGATCTTCGTCGTCCATGAGCGAGGCCTTTGTTATAGACCCTGAGAATCGACGGCAGTGGCGGGGGACGCGCCGACGGCTGGACGCGGAATCGTTCCGAGACTCGATTTTGCATCTGTCGGGTCGACTTGATTTATCGATGGGTGGGCCTGCGGTCCAATGGTTTCGGTTGGGACCAGCGATTCAAGTAACACCCTCGGTAGATTATTCCAACTACGATTGGAGTCAAAAGGATGGGAATCGACGCGCTATTTATCGATTTGTTTATCGGGGGCAGCAGGATCCATTGATGGAGCTCTTGGATTTTCCAGACGCTGCCCAGCTGATTTCTGCCCGATCGCTTACGGCATCTCCATTGCAAGCGCTCGCATTGTGGAATCATGATTTTATCCTTTATGCCTGTGACGCTTTGGCCCAGCGGATCCAGCAGATGGCGATCGAACATGGCCGCGACGAAACCGAGATCGCATTCCGAACGCTGTATTTGCGGCATCCATCGGAAGAAGAATGGAAAATCGCCGATGCATATCGCTCCAAGTTTTCCTTGGCTGCGCTAGTTCGCGTATTGCTTAATAGCAGTGAGTTCCTTTACTGTGATTGAATCATTCAGCAAGTGAAACGATGCGAGATCCCACGCTAAACAACGCGATCCGACCCAACGCTCGCCGTGAGTGGCTTCGGTCGACTCGGGACAGCATTGGCTTGTTAGCCTTAACAACCTTGCTCGGACGCGATGCGATGTCGTTCGACGAATCCTCGACCAAAGCATCGTTGGGAGGAGAATTGCCAATTCGGGATGATGGTGGTTTGCATCATGCGCCAAAAATCAAACGAGTGATTCAATTGTTTATGAATGGGGGAGCGAGCCCCATGGACACATTTGATTACAAGCCGGCACTTGAAAAGCATCATGGAGAGAGTTTAGGGCCGAAGGAAAAGCCCGAAGGGTTTACGGCTCCTGCTGGCGCAGTGATGAAAAGTCCTTTTTCGTTCAAGCAGTATGGTCAGAGTGGTCGGTGGGTGAGCGAGGTGTTTCCCCACCAAGCCCTTTGGGTAGACAAGATGTCGTTTATCATGTCGATGGCTTCCAAGACCAACGTGCACGGTCCGGGCAGTTACATGATGAACACCGGGTTTATCTTGCCCGGATTCCCATGTTTTGGTGCTTGGGTTTCGTATGCACTGGGAAACATTGCGGACAATCTACCAACGTTTGTGGTTTTGCCGGATAAACGCGGGCTACCCTACAATCAGCGCGCGAATTTCAGTTCGGGATTTCTGCCAGCGAAGCATCAGGGATTGGTCTTGGACGCAGATGCGGCGGAGCCGATTCCCAATCTTCAAGCCAACCAACGGTATGAGTTTGCCCAGGGGGCTTCTGACGCGGAGGGATTGGAGTTGTTACGTCAACTCAATCGTGCGCATTCCGCAAGTCGGATTGAGGATTCGCAGTTTTCGTCGCGGCTATCGGCATACGAACTGGCGGCCAAAATGCAATTGAGTGCGCCGGAAGCCTTTGATTTGAAGAGCGAGACGCAGGCCACTCACACCGCGTATGGACTTGACCAGCCAGCCACCGAGGATTTTGGGCGTAGATGTTTGTTGGCCCGCCGACTGATTGAGCGCGGAGTGCGGTTTGTCCAAGTCTGGAGCGGCCCATCTGGGGCCGCCAATAACTGGGACAATCATGGAAGCATCATCGGAGAACTACCGCCGATCGCAAAGAGTGTCGATCAACCGATCGGCGCACTCCTCGAAGACCTTTATTCTCGCGGATTGATGGAAGATACGTTGGTAGTGTGGACGACGGAGTTCGGGAGGACCCCCTTTGCGCAAGGAAGCGTTGGTCGCGACCACAATGGAGGTTCGTTTGTTAGTTGGTTCTGCGGCGCGGGTGTGAAGGAAGGATTTACCTACGGTGCGAGTGACGAGCTAGGCTACCAAGCGGTTGAAGGGCGTTGTTACTGCTATGACTTTCACGCAACGCTACTGCATTTGTTGGGAATCGATCACAAACGGTTGACGTATCGGCATGCGGGCATCGATCGGCGGCTTACCGATGTGCATGGCCGGGTCGTGCACGAAATCCTCACGTAGCATGCGATACGAATAATGGACTGGCGAGCTATTGATCTTCATCTGCGCAGCGAACGATGCGGCACTCGCGGTGCATCATTCACGTTCGCGAGAACGGACATAGTTTCCTTGTGCTCTTGGCGACATCAGGCGAAGTTGGCAATCGTTGCAAGGGATTACCAATAAATGTACTGGAGAAAACGTTCGCGGTCTTCGGGTGGTAATCGATCGACATTTTCGATCAGGTAGCGATTCTCCCGCGTATCGATGAGGAGTTTTCCAAAGTCTCCGTAATCGATCGCTTGGCTCTGCGTCCATCGCAGCGTAATCTGCTCGGAACCGTGGGTCGTTCCAACATCGATAGTGAGGTACCCCGATGCAAGGTAGCTTCGATAGACTCGGAGGATTTGCCGCAGTAGGTAGCGGCGTGCGAGCAATTTTTCAATTTGGGTACGGTCGTGTTCGGGCCAATCGGCGAGCGAGCGAATAATCCCGCATTCCGTTTCCTCGCCGTGCTCGTTCCAGGTGCGTACACTGAGGAACTCGACCGGGTGGGAAGCTGGGAATGTTCTCACGATGAATACAGAAGATGCCTGACGAACCCCGTCGATCCACAACTCAATCCGATCATGATCGCTGGGACGGAATTGGGCTTGGAGAGGAACGAGCCAATGGAGCGAGGGTGGTTTAGGATCCTCGTTTGGAAGATCCGCAGCAGGTGGTTCAGGATCGACCAAGTCTCTTTGCGGCGCGTCTAGGAGAGCGGTGGCGCGGTCGGAATCGTGATGCCGGTCGCTGGAAGAATCCCCTTTAGTACCGATTCGTTTCGAGGATTCTTTGTTCGATGTTGGTGCTTGTCGGGCGGAGTTCTCTTTGATGGCTTCCGTGGCGTGATGGAGCAATCGATCGATATCTGGGTTTTTGGTGACCGATGTTTGGATGCGAACGAGCCGTGCGTACGTTCCATCGATGGATAGCAGTTCTTCGTGCGAGCCTTGTTCGATCAATCGTCCTTGATCGAATAACAGGATTCGATCCGCATTGCGAAGGGTTGATAATCGATGCGCGATAGCGATTGTAGTGCGGCCTCGGATGAGCACCTTTAGTGCGTCCTGGATACTTTTTTCGGCTTCCGCATCGATATTGCTGGTGGCTTCATCGAGGATGAGTATTTTTGGATCGTAGAGAAGAGTGCGCGCGATCGAGAGACGTTGCTTCTCTCCTCCAGAAAGTCCGGCACCGTGTTCACCGAGCAGTGTTTCGTAGCCGAGTTGTTGTCGGCAGATGAAGTCATGGGCGCCAGCGGCTTTTGCTGCTTCGAGCCCTTGCTCAGGAGTTGCGTTGGGCTTTCCAAAACTCAGATTGCGCCAGATCGTGCCTCGGAACATGAACGATTCCTGGAACACGATCCCCAATCGTTCTCTGAGTTGGTGGCTAGGAAGGTCGCGGAGATCGATGTCGTCGACGAGAATTCTCCCTTCCTGAACATCGTAAAATCGTCCTAGCAGATTCACCATCGTCGATTTTCCGGATCCGCTGCGTCCGACGATCCCGATCATTTCCCCTGGTTGGACATGGAAGGAGATATTCTTTAATACGGGTTGGTTTCGGTCCTAACCGAACGAGACATCTTCAAATCGGATTTCACCTTTGGGGGAATCCCAAGGGACAGGATTCGTTGGTTCTGACACGGTGAGCGGGGTGTCCAGCAATTCGAGGACGCGTTTGCTGCCGGTGAGAAAACTGGTCAGCCATGAAGTGAAGTTCGATAACGCGCTCAATGGAGCGTAGAACATTCCTAGGTAAGCGAGAAATGCGATCAATTCGCCGAGAGTCATCGAATTGCCGATAACGTCGCGACCGCCCACGTACCAAACGATCAGTCCACCGAGGCTAAAAACGATCGACATGGTTGCCGAGTACCAGGCGTTTGCATTTTCAACCCAAAGTCGCCAGTTTCGAAGTTCTTCACTCGTTTTCGCGAAGCGTTGGTACTCGCGATCCTCTTGCGCGAACGCCTTTACCACTCGGATCCCTGAGAGCATCCCGCTCAAGACCGTGATCTGCTTGGAGGAAGCATCCCAAAGTCGGTAGTAGCGAGGATAGACTTTTTTCCAAAAGACCGAAGTGCCTAGGATGACGAGAGGGACTGGGATCAGCGTGAAAAGGGCAAGTTTTGGGTTGATCCAGATCAGCATCGCGCCGACCCCAAACAGTTGAGCGATTTGCAGTAGGAAGCCGCCGGTAATTTGGTGCATCAATCCGTGCATCGCTTCGCTGTCGTGAGCGACACGTCCCAGCATCGAACCGACTTGATGGCGATCGTAGTACACCACTGCGAGGCTTTGCAATTTACGAACCATTTGCGCCCGGAGAGTCTGAGTTAGACCGGTTCCGATCCGCGTGGCTAGTTGTCCTTTGAAAACACCGACGATCGAGAGCAATACGCGCGACCCTGCGAGTGCCAGAACGATAAGTAGTAGTGCTGTTCTGAAATCG
>VGZN01000408.1 GCA_016872635.1 Planctomycetota bacterium
ATCGATGACAGCCCATACTTTTTGCTCTTGCTTAATCTTCTGTTTCTTCTGCATGTGATTTTCCGCTTATCTTGCGCTCGAAGTAAATCCAGCGATCAAATAGATTGTCTAGGTCGCCATCAACCAAATCGCTCGTTGCACTGTCACGCCCCTTTTCGATTTTGAATTTTAACCGCCAGATACGGACTTCGTTTGTGAGCGACACGAAATAGTCGCTTGCCAAAGCGTTCCTTAGTTCCTCATCCATTATCCACCCTCCCGCATAACCAAACCATTCACCCAAGCGGCGATCGGGTGCCCTATCGTGGAAACCATCACCTCGCCGCTGGGTGATAGGTAGCGTTCGCCTATACCGTAGTTGCCTATGACATCGACAACTTCTCGCATTGGGAATCTAAGCGCTTCGTACAGCGGGACGAAGGTCGCTTCGGTGCGTGGCTCGACTATGGCGATTTGGGACTTGTCTTCGTATGAGCTTGTCAACACGTTTCCCGTACTGTTTGAACACGGCGATTACCGCATCACAATCAGCAATGATGGAAACACAGTTGCCGTCGGCACGTGGCGTGAACATGGAGTCGGAGCGTATGATACTTCTTCCGGGCGAGAAATATGGAGACGCAAAGACTTAAAGCGATGCCATCGATTAATCGTATCACGCGACGATTTACGCGTCTTTTGTGAGTTCGAGGATCTTGCTTTTCGCTCGTTAAATCTTTTCACGGGAAAAGAACGAACCCCTTTGCGAGGCGTAACGCAAATCCATGAGAGTCGCTTTGACGATGTACTCGTTCAAGACCGAAAAAAGAAGAAAACTTCGTTGTTAGTGGGCGACGCCGCCAAAAAGATCGCTGAGTTGCCAAGGTCACACTGGGGCGCGCCGGCAATAACGTTTGGCCCCGGCCTTGTCTGCATGGGCGGTGCCGAGACGAAATGTTATTCTACTACTAACGGTAAACTTGTTTGGGAGAAATCCCTAACGGACGAATTAAACGAAGTTAGCCTTGCTTGCCACGCAATCGCCTACTCCGAGCGGCATTCAGAGTTCGACTTGGTCGTCTGGCCAAACTCACGTGATGGCGACTATCGATTTGTTCGACTCGACTCACGGACGGGGGATCTTAAAAATGCTACCAAGATCGAAGCATCAAGCGAATTTAAATTTTGTCTAGCTGGAACGATACTGCTTACAACCGCCGGAAGCGTTTACCAAACGAGTGATCTCCAACTAATCGGATCGTTACCTATTCCTCAATTTGCTTCCGATTCTGCAGATTGAGGCGAACCAAAAAATGCACCCGAGTTGCCGATCGGGCGTTTTCTCAAATCAAAGTCTCTTGGCGGCAACCGGGTGATTTTGGTCGTTCGGCGATGGAATGGTGAGGCTGTAGAAATGGAATGGGAATTCGTGCCGTTTGAAGGCATCACGAGCAAGCCGCTGGCCATCACGCTCGGTCAGTCTCGCAAACTCTTGAGGAAGCGAGCTGCGTCCGTGTTCAGTCCGCTCGTACCGAACGTCGAGTACCCCGACGAGGATGACTTCATCACCCTCGACGGTGCCACATTCATTCGCGTGCGCTATCAGGACGACACCGTCCGCGACATCGAGTTCCTGTCGGGGAGTCTGCGCTACAAGGGCGTGGAGCTGTATGATCAGGCCACGCTGAAAGGAGTCCGACGATTCCTCAAGTCCGAGAACCATCCGCTCCGGAAAACAAAGTGGCTGGGGGATGGCCTCGACTGTGTGTCTTTGGGCATCAACATCGCGTGTCATGACGATATCGGTGGCGACGGCGACGGGATCGAATGGGTGATTTTGAGTCGCAACTTCAAAGACGCCGAACAATAAAATCCACCCGAGTTGCCGATCGGGCGTTCCCTGAAATCAAAGTCAATTGGCGGCAACCGGGTGATTTTGGTCGTTATCCCGATCAAAACAGCACGCCTTGCGACAATCGATTGGCTGCACTTTCGCAATACTTCTCGTCAATCTCGATTCCTACTGCACGCTTGCCACACAGCTTTGCCGCTAGCAGCGTTGTTCCACTGCCTGCAAACGGATCGAGGATCGTTTCCGCGACGTTCGCCGCGATCAACTGGTTAATCAAATGCACCGGCTTTTCTGTCGGATGCAGTGCGTTTTCAGTGCGATCCGCATGAATTACGTCCGGTATCCGTTTAACAAACTCGTGTCCGTCCTTCGCGTAAAAACAACACGCTTCCCATTGCCTACCATGCTCATGCTGTAAATCGCCCATCGACCAATTGTTTTTCACCCACGCAACGACACTCTTGGGCTTTGGCATTGCGGCTAAATTGTCCCATCGACAGAACACATACGCTGCGGCGTTCGCTTTTGCGATCGAAAGCCAAATCAAAGACAACGGTAACGAATCGTCGTTTGCTATTCGCTTATGCTTTTTTGCCCTATATTTGCTTTGAAAATTCATTCCATAAGGCGGGTCGGTTATGACTAAATCCGCGTCCTCGACCATCGGCAACAACTTGTGGCTGTCCCCGTGATACAATGTAATTCCGTTTGATTCGTAGTACGGAGCTACTGACGGGATAACAAACGGTTGCATCGAAGCAACGGTCGGCTGTTTTTCTGTTGTCATTGTTTTTCTCCGTGCTCGATGAACCGTAGCGTTCGTCCATCAAGTCAAAAGGAGTAATAAGATCGATACGAATCATCAATGCCCGAAGTGCTCCAATCCTATGGAACATGGTCTAATCCTGGACGGTAACGTGATTTCGTATCTGCCCAGCTATTGGGTTCCGGGGGACTGGACTGAGCCGAAAGTTGACTTGAATCTCGAGCGATACATGGCTAGGCTTGGGGAAGTATTTTCCCGTTTGGCAGATCGAAAATCGCGTAAGTCAATCGGCATCCGAGTTCAAACGTTTCGATGTACGGAATGCGGTTTCCTCGAATCATATGCAGGCGACGAATCCGCTAGCGATGCGGACTGAATCGAACTCACAGTTGATTTGATCAGACTTTATCCTTAGCCAATGCGCAGGACGAACAAAGCGATCCACCCAAGTCGCCGGTCGGCCGCGATTTTGAATCATAGTTTTTTGGCGGCGACTGGGTGATCGCCGTCATTCGTCCTTGTAAGACAATCGGACTCGCAGACAATTACCCCCAAATCAGAAAGGCTAGGACCATGAAGTGCAATGCAAGCACAACTGAATACCATCGATCGTATGACAGGAAAACCAAAGCGATGATTTCGGTCGGCGCTGGCGGAATGTCGGCTCTATTCGGCAGCGGATTGCTGTATGCGAATCCAAGTTGGACCATTGCATTACTTCTGCTTGGGGTTTCATTAACCGTCGCATTAACTTGCTTTGTCGTTCCATGGTGTGCAACACAAACGGAATCTACGACTGAATGACCGATGTGACCGAATTCAAAAACGCGTGTTTTGTCCGGTAATGGAACAAAGACTGCAATTTGAATCGAAGTTGAATAGAATTCCAACGACAGCGTTTCGTCACTGCATTTCTCGACAAAACGCAAACTACGCACAAACGTGTTGGTAAAATGCGGACGAACAAAAAGTGCACCCAAGTTGCCGATCAGGTGTTTCCTCAAATCAAAGTCTCTTGGCGGCAACTGGGTGATTTTGGTCGTTCGTCTGGCTTACTTCTTAGCTTCCGCCCATCGCTTTCGATTTTCTGGCGTGTCTTCGCAATCAGCCAACATCTCGTTTGCTTCCTTTGCCGTAAAGTTCCGCCAAGGATCTCCGTTTGGATACCAACTCGCTGGCGGCGCGGAACCATTGTGGCTCTCAATGTACTCGGCAACTTCCTTTTGCGTCGGCGATGTCGCTTGCCTCCGTTCGAGATCGTGCAATCGTTCGTACAGCCCTGCCATATGAAACAGGCTGTACCATGTCATGCAGGCGAATGTGACTGTTGACAACGCAAACGCAAAGACAAGTCCTTGAATCGGTTTCATTTGTTTTCCTCGATAAAGACGAACCAAAGGATGCACCAAAGCCCCCGATGGTGTGTTGTTTAATAAAAGGATCGCTGCGGGGGCTTGGTGATCCTGTGCGTTCGCTTACAGAGAGTTCATGCGTCGCTTTGAAGCTTACCCCTCAAAAGCAAAGCTCCTCGGATTGTTCATGTTGAACATTGCGATGGTCGCAATGTGCGCGTTCTGCACTACTCTTCCCGAATTGAAAGCGAAACTCGCTGGATGGGCCGGCATTGCTTTTTTTGGGCTCGGTTTGGTCGTCTTTCCGCGAGCGTTCTTTCGCACCTCCCATCCAAAGATCGTGATGGACGACGGTGGCATTCACACCGGTTCTTCGATTGGCATCATTGAATGGGCAGACGTCGTCGCGTTCCGCATCGATGCGATAAAAGGGACGAAGTTTATCTCCATATTCGTTGACGATAAGACCAAATACCTAAACCGCATGCCTTCTCTTGCTCGCAAATCTGCAGAATTACACCCGCACATGGGACTTTCCGAAATCACGCTCTGCTTTGTCGGCTTGTCACCCGGACTTGACGAGGCGTGTTACTACCTCACGGAAAAGGGCTACAATATAGACACCGCTTGAACCAAAAAAGATCGGCGAACAAGGCGGTGCACCGGAGCAGGCGAGCGAGCCGGTTTTGAAATGAAAAGTCACCTGCGCCCGCCCGGTGACCTTGGACGTTCTGTCGCTCAAAATCCCACATGATTAAACTTGCGTTGATTCCCGTTTTGTTCTTAATTGCATGCCTCTTTGCTGGCATCTATGGGGCCATTCATAACCAAATCTCTTACACAGTTGCCCCAGAGTACTTCACACAGTTCAAGTTCCATCAATTTCGGATCGCTGAAGGTACGCCCCATCGCATTGGCGCAGCAATCGTTGGCTGGCATGCGGCATGGTGGATGGGCATCGTGATTGGGATCATCCTCATTCCATTTGGGCTTTTGATTCGTGGCAATGCGAACTACTTTTGGG
>VGZN01000409.1 GCA_016872635.1 Planctomycetota bacterium
TGGAAAATAAATGAATGCTGTCCGCACAGGGGGTGTTGTAGAAATCGATATCGAGGCGGCCCTTGCGATTCGCAGGGACTCCATCCACGGCAGCGCCAAAGCGACGCCGGCACCGCAAAGAAGTCGACGGCGAGAAAACTCAGGTTGTCTTTGATCAACGCTCATGGTGATGATTTCGCTTTGCTGTAGTAGCGGTGCTGGAATGGATACGAGAAAAGGATCTCTTCCAAAATGACATCAGCACGGTTTTCTTCCTTCAATCGTTTGCTCGAAGTATCGACAATGCATTGGTCGAATTTGTTCAAGTCACGTCCTAGGGCAAAACCCACCAGCTTGCGAATTGCATGCTGCTGAAACTCGTCCTTTCGCATCATGAGGAGTTTTTTCAATTCCGAGGGGCCTGCGAACGACTCGCCCGATGGCAACGTTCCCGAAGCATCGATTGCAACTCCAGCGTCCTCGGTTCTCCATCGTCCAAGCGCATCGTAATTCTCCAGGCCGAACCCTAGAGGATCCATCCTTTGATGGCATGATGCGCACTCGGATTTCTTCCGATGCAATTCCAAGCGTTCTCGCAAATTGGCGGTGGTTGCGGCGGCCCCTCCCTCCTCAAGCGATGGGACATTCGGTGGCGGTGGTGGTACTTTGGATCCGAGCAATTCCTCTAAAATCCATCGGCCTCTCAGTACGGGACTGGTTCGACGGGGGTAGGAGGCCTTGATCAACACGCTAGCCATGGTCGGGACACCACCTCGTTGCCCGTTCGCAACCGAAACCGTTCGCCAGAGCGAGGAGGCAGTGATCGGTCCCGTGGCCTTCGAACCCGCCGTCAGGGAGTCATCGATCGATAGGGAATCTGCGATACCATAGTGCTTGGCCAATCGGGAATTAACGATGACGTAGTCGCTTAGCAATAGATCGCTTAAGGGCTTGCCCTCACGGAATACTGCGCTGACGGTACGGACGGTCTCCTCGATCGCATCGGCAGTCAGCTGAGGATCAAAATCCGAAAAGACTTCGCGATCAGGCTGTGATAGATTCAGATCCTTCAAGCCCAACCACTGGAGTCCGAAATTCTCTCCGATGGCGCGAGCTCGTTCATCGGCGAGCATGCGATGCATTTGGAACCGGATCACCTCGGGTTCAAAGAGATCTGCCCGATCGGCACTCGTCAGCAATTCCTCATCGGGAACCGAAGACCAGAGCAGTAACGCCATGCGAGTCGCGAACTGATGGGGGGTAAGGCGTTGCACGCCGGACGATTCGGGCTCTGGTTCCAATACGAACAAAAAGTGAGGGGACAGCAAGATAGCCTGGTATGGTTGTTGGATCGATTGAGTTCGATCGTACAGGTTCATCAATCGATCCAATTCGGCTGCCTCGATAGGACGCCTCCATGCGTGTTTGGCAAAACGAGCGATTCGAACTTGTACTTCCTCTCGAGGCATCGTGGTCGATGTCAGTGAAGGGTCTCGAGCAATCATCGATTCGACACTTGCCAGTGCGACACTCAAATAGGCTTCTAAGTGAATTTCCGAGGTGAATAGCGCATCACCTACGGTGTCGAATCCCAAGCCACCTGCCCCATCGGACGGAGGTAATAATTCATTATCGACGTGGTAGCCAGTCAAATCTCGGATGGCGCAGGAATATTCATATCGGGAGAGGCGTCGGCTCGTCACGTAACCGCGATACCAGCTTTGCGTTTCATCCGAAGCGAGTTGGTGGCAAAGGTCTTGATTCGGTCGGCTATCCACCCAGCGATGGAATGCCCCTTTTTCTGGATCTGTTAATCCTGGAGAGCCCTGAGGGGGCATCTCGTTAAGCCGCACACGCTTTGCTACTCGATCCCAAGAGTCCCCCGCTGCGACGGCAGTCTCACCGCTGGGAAACTTCGAAAGGTCAAATTCCCCATCGGGCGTCTCGCCACTGTGGCAGGATAGGCACTTCTTCTCGATGATCGGAAGGACTTTTTCCTGAAAGCTCTTCCCCCAATGGATCATGGCTTCATTCTCATCGGCTAACGAAAGATGGGTTAGCCATGGATAAATCGAAAGCGCCAAGGTTGCCCGGGTCAAGGCACGGAGTCCAACGTTTTGAGCGAAATGCGAAACGAAGAATTTCACCATGAGGAACGAATGGCTTTATCGAATCAATGCGGTCGATCGAAGAATGCGCATTCCGTGATCGATGGGTGTAGTGACGCTCAACATCCTTTCCTATTATACATGATGCGACAGTTCCAAGCCGATCCAAAATTGCCGTAACCAACAACACGCTACTCCGAAACCAGTTTGACCAACAATAGATATTCTTGGAGCCCACGTTATGCCATTGCCCCAGTTCATCCCATCGATCGCACTAGCGGTCTTGGTCGCAGTCCCATCGGTCGCTTGGCCATTCCAAAACCGTAGCCAGCAGCCTCGCAACGTTCTGTTCATTATCTCTGACGATTTGAACAACAGGTTGGGATGTTATGGAGATCCGCTCGCCAAAACACCGAACCTCGACAAGCTCGCAGCCCGAGGTGTACGCTTTGACCGAGCCTACTGTACATTTCCGTTGTGCGGTCCGAGTCGCAACGCGATCATGACGGGGCTCTACCCGAACAGTAATGGCATTCTGCAAAATGGCCAAATCTTTCGTCAGACGATACCCCAGCATCCCAGTTTCGCCCAGGCATTGAGGTTGTCTGGGTATTTGGCGGGAAGAATCGGCAAACTGTATCATTACAATGTGCCGAACTCAGTAGGGACAAACGGCCACGACGATCCCGCGAGTTGGGAGCTGGAAATCAATCCGGCCGGCGTTGAGCGCATGGAAGAACACCCGAGAATAAAAACGCTTGTTCCAAATCAGTTCGGCGCAACTCTCAGTTGGTATGCATCCCCTGCCCCTGAATCGCAGCATACCGATAGCATGCAAGCCTCGGATGCAGCTTGGGTCTTAGAACGCTGCGCGAAGGAACCAACCCGTCCGTTTATGCTTGCGGTGGGTTTCTTTCGTCCTCACACTCCTTATGTAGCTCCAAAATCCTACTTTGATCTGCACGATCCAGAAAAGATGGAAATCGTGAACGATGTCGAGGAAGATCGAAAGGATATACCGGCACCTGCTGTCGCCAGCGGCAAAAAAGAGCAAGACGACATGTCACCGGAGACGACACGCGAAGCTCTACAAGCCTACTATGCGAGCGTCAGTTTTATGGATGCTCAGGTGGGAAAAGTGATCGAAACACTAGATCGGCTTGGGTTGACCGATAGCACCTTGATCATATTCACAAGCGATCACGGGTACCATCTCGGTGAGCACGGGCTTTGGCAAAAAATGAGTTTGTTTGAGGAGAGTGCCCGAGTGCCGCTTCTCATCGTGGGTCCGAATCTTGGACGGCCAGGATCCGTTGTGAAAACACCTGTCTCGCACGTTGATTTGTACCCGACATTGCTTGAGTTCACCGGGCGGTCCATCGATGCGAAGCTTCACGGCCAGAGCTTGATCCCATTGATGCGAGACCCATCGAGTGCAGGTCGTGGATGGGCCTTGACGCAAGTAACACGCGGTGGTGGTGAGTATAAGTTCTTCGGGTATTCCTTGCGCACGGAGAGATGGCGGTACACCGAGTGGGACGAGGGGATACGGGGACGTGAGTTGTATGATCACCGTATGGATCCAGGAGAAAGAACCAATCTTGTGTCCGCTCCAGAGCGTCGCGAAACGGTTGAGGACTTATCGGGGCAGTTGCGTCAAGCAGTGGCGGGTACCTATCCAGCCACGGGAGTAACACCCGAGGTCCGTCCGATGAACTGGGCACCGACACTCACTGGACCCGACTGAGAGACTATCAAAAGTTTATGAACTTGATGCACTAGCCGAATAAACGAAAGAACCTCGCGAGGAGCGGGTCGACGCGAGGTTCTTTGGTTTCATTTTGACTGCGACAGTGACTCTGACGCAGTCGGTTTCATCGTTCGCGGGGAGCGACTTGGTTAAGCCTTAAACTGGTTAATCCAGGAATCCGACCAGCTCTTGCGAGCGGCTTGGTTGTTGAAGCTTACGCACTGCTTTGGCTTCGATCTGACGGATCCGTTCGCGGGTCACCTTGAAAATGTGTCCCACTTCTTCCAGCGTGTAGCTGTATCCATCACCGAGACCATAGCGGAGCTTGATGATTTCGCGTTCTCGGTAACTGAGGGTTTTCAGTACCGAGTTGATGCGATTTCGAAGCATTTCTTGACCGGCGCCGATAGCAGGGCTTTCGGCGGTGCCGTCGGG
Source organism: Planctomycetota bacterium (assembly GCA_016872635.1). Classification (GTDB taxonomy): domain Bacteria; phylum Planctomycetota; class Planctomycetia; order Pirellulales; family Pirellulaceae; genus JBKCUI01. The sequence goes on from VGZN01000409.1 coordinate 4,273, forward strand.
AAGGAGATCCCCGAATTGGCTGTCTTCACTGTTACCGACTGGACGATCGAGCGATATTGGGTATCGGCTCATCGCCAGCACGCGTCGTGCTTCCTCAACCGTTGTCTCTGCGCGGCGGGCAGTTTCTTCGAGGGTTGGCTCACGGCCCAACTCCTGCAGCAATTGACGCGAAACATTTCGAACCCTGGACATGGTTTCCACCATGTGGACGGGGATCCGAATGGTCCGGCTCTGATCAGCCACCGCGCGAGTGATCGCTTGGCGAATCCACCAGGTCGCATACGTACAGAACTTGAAACCGCGACGGTACTCGAATTTATCGACCGCTCGCATCAAACCCGCGTTCCCTTCCTGGATCAGATCCAAGAAGCTGAGACCGCGGTTTCGATACTTTTTGGCGATCGAAACCACCAGACGCAAGTTGCCTTCGCTGAGTTGCTTCTTCGCTTGTTGATACTCCGAGAAAACCCGTTTTACCATGTTGACGCGATTGCGCAACGAGGTCGGGGATTCCTGGGTAGCAACCAGGATTTGGCGGTACTCGCGACGCAACTGAGCCAGTTGGGAAGGAGCGACTTGGTGGCTCTTGAGAGTCGCCAAGTCGTGTTTAATCTCATCGACACGCGCTGACAACCGTTCGAGAACACCGATCATCGCTTCGATGCGTTGCGTTCGCAGACCCAGTTCCTCGATCAACC
>VGZN01000410.1 GCA_016872635.1 Planctomycetota bacterium
CAGGGTATCGGACGCCACTGTATCGGACGCCACTGTATCGGACGCCACTGTATCGGACGCCACTGTATCGGACGCCACTGTATCGGACGCCACTGTATCGGACGCCAGCATTGGGTCATCGATCTTCGACCATTCATGGTACGCTCCCGGTAATTGTTCGCTTCGCGGTGGCAACACCTGAAGTGTTGGTAACTCCCGAACTCAAGTCCGATAATTTCAGCAGGAACGACTCGAGAGCCAACCGTGCACGATCATCGCCGCTGTGGCTTCCTTTGAGTTGCAGTTCCAACTCTACCAACCATGATAATAGCTCCTTCGCACGATTCCTTCCGATCCTGCGCAAACGGGCTTCGGCTTTTCCGACTTCAAACGGACGAAACCCTGCCTTTTCGAGGATCTGGGAAAAGACAACCCGTTGTCCTAGTCGCTCTGTCTGCTCGACTTGTTGTGCCGCAAATCCATAACGTCTCAAGGACCAAGAGATTTGCGCTGCGATTCCAAACGCGGATTGTCCTGCCATAAAGAGTTTATCGATCGCCTCCATCGCTTCTTCGATTTTGCCCTCAGCCACCGCATCCGCAAGGACCCAAACGGTCTGCGTCCTCCAACCTCCGACCAACTCGTCGACGCGGGAGTCGGACACTGCTCCCTTTTCATCTGAAAAGAGTGCGAGTTTGGCCAATTCGCAGTCGATCAAACCCGCCACCGATCCTATCCGCTGCACTAAAATGTCAGCCTGGGTTTTGGTCAACGACACCCGATGATGCGATTTTCCCCATCGCAACACCCACGCTTGCAGCTCCGCATCGGTGGAATCGGCGCAAGAAACCAACCAACCGTGCTTCTTGGCCAGTTTGTAAAGAATGGTGTTCGCCGGCAATGTCTGCATATCGATGAAGAGCGTGCTGCCGGAGGCTCCTTTCTCAATCCATCGTTCGAGAGCGTCTCGATTTCGGGTGACAAATTTGTCACCGTTCCGAACGCGAGCTCCTTTATGCCCCCCCAGATCGAAGAGACTCTGGGTCGCCAATTCATCGTGAACATCGCGCCATTCCGCCTCGTCGCCATCAAAGCTCCTCAGCGTCGATTCGTCGAGTCGCCCGATGGCGACGGCTTTTTGGATCGCCTTGCGACGCAGGAACTCGTCCGGGCCGAAACAAGCCACAACGTTGGGGAGGGTATCATGCCCCGACCGCTCGAGAAACTCGAATGCGTGTGGTACGCCTTCAGCTTTGGTTTTCGTGGTTTTCGTTGCCATGGAATTTGGTAAGGACTGCGATGCGTCATCCACCCGTTTGCGAGCTCTGTTTTGGCGAAGTCGACTCCGGAAAATCCGTTTTCGACAGCTTATCTTATCCCAATCCAACGCGGGGAATTTTTTTTGAAACCCCTTGCCACGTGTCTATACTCCGAGCGAGATGGACAGACCCCAAAAATTTAATCCTTTCCTGGATTTTGGGATCCCCTTGCTTCCATTGGAAAGGCTTGAGATTGTTGTACGCTTTCCCATCGAGGCTTTAAGAATCCGGTCGCTGGTAGGATCAAAACGAAAAATAGCGCTCGAAGCGGACTCGGGAGCGGGTGAAGCGTTTCGACGATTGAAGATTGTAAGAAGTGTTCCTCAAGCTGCCAGAAGCTTGAGTAGCGTGTGGGGGGGCTCGAAGACACCTGTTCTTCGGGCCCTTTTTTCGTTTATCTACGGGATGGGGAACTCACGGACACTTTCCAGGCTCCCCATTTTCCAAACCACACCACGGATTCCAAACGAGGAAAACATGCATCCGACCGCTCATCGTCCCAGTGACCAAATGACACCCCACGGGAACGCCGAAACATGGCTAGCTGTGTTGCGTTGGCGGTACGCGGTCAAGAAGTTCGATGCGGCGCGAGCGATCCCTACAGAGACGTGGAAAGCGATCGAAACGAGTTTGCTGCTGACTCCGAGCAGTTTTGGGTTGCAGCCGTGGAAGTTCATCGTGGTGGAGTCGGAGAGTGTGAAGTCCCAACTGCCGGCGATCTCGTGGGGACAGACTCAGCCGAGAGACTGTTCGCATTTTGTGGTGTTCGCCAGTTTGCGATCGGTCGATGCAGCGTACGTTGATCGGTTCTTAAAGGATGTGGCGACAACACGATCGGTCAGCCACGAGAGTCTTGCAGGATACCGCAAGGTGGTTCTTGGGTTCATCGAAGCGACCCAAGGGCGTCATGAAGTGTGGTCGGCCCATCAGGCCTACATCGCGTTGGGACAGTTGATGGCGACGGCGGCACACTTGGGAGTGGATGCGTGTCCGATGGAGGGAATCGAACCCGCCAAATACGATGCGGTGTTAGGACTCAGCGACACTCCGTACGCAACACGCGTTGCTTGCGCGCTTGGCTACCGCCATCCCGAAGACGGCTATGCCAACAACCACAAAGTCCGCTTCGGCTCCGAAGAATTGATCGTGCGTGTTTGATTTCGTTCCGAAAACACATCGCTCGTAAGCTGTTCGTCACCTTTCCAATTCGATAGCGCGAAAACTTGGCCGCACATCACTGATTGGTGGGTGGAGGCTTCATGCGTCTGGCTGTTGTATATGCGCCGAAAAGGCGATCTGTCGTATTGATATTTTTACAAAAAGGGAGTGTCTTTCTTAGTTTTGCAACCTCTTCATCACTCAATCCGCAAAAGGAGACATGCAGGCTTTCGAGGAAATTCAAATTTGCCAACTCGCACAGCGCTCCATACGACACATGAGTGCTTTCGAGTCCAATAGCCTGTAGGCTCCGCAACTTGAGTAGCTTTTTGACCCCCACATCCGTGATATTGCACACGTCGAGATTCAATGCAAACAACGACTTCATACCAACCAAACTATCGAGGCATTTATCGGTAACATCGGTCTCGCTAAGGCGAAGAATGTGAAGATCGAGTCCCTGTAGGTATTCAACTCCTTTGTCAGAGATAGCATTGTTAGTCAGACACAAATCCTTTAAAGATTTCATTTTCGCAAGGGGTTTCACACTCTCGTCAGAGATAAGTGTCGTGTTGAGATCGAGTAGAAAAACTGAGTCTAACCGCGAGACTGCTTCGGCCATTTCGGATGTAAAGCGGGTTCCTCCAAGAAATAGCGTTGTCAGTTCGGGTAACTTCGCAAGATGTACGAGCCCCTTTTCGTCGATTTGAAGATTTCCACCCAAACCAACTCTTTTTAGGGATCTACACCCAGCAAGGTACTGTAGTTGTTCATTGGTTAGGCCAGGAATTGCTTCGATCATGAGGGATTGCAATCCACGGAGTGAACGGAACTGTCTCATTATTTGATCTTCAACAGCGGGTGATCCGCTGAGTTTGACCTCAATGATTTCATAGATTTGATCCGGTAGATCTTCGCCAGGATTGATCGTTTTCTCTTGATTGGATTCATCGACAACCCCGACCACGCCTCCAGCCTTTAAGATTGATTCCGCAAAAGAACGGTAGTCCGCATTTGGTTTGTTGATCTCCTCCCAACGAGCGTCCCTACGGATCGGTTCGTAATCAATTCCTAGCCTTAGGTTTAGCAAACTAAGCGCCCCATTAGCCAATGCTTCCTCTGCCGCCCGAATTGCTTTGTCTTGATACCGCTCAAAAAGCTTACTTGATTCAGCGGTGGTATTCCCAGAGTTGACACTTCCGCCATCAGCTTCCAAACGGGATGCAATTTGCGCAATCGCTAGGTAACCCTTTACGAGAGAGCGATAATCCCCTTGTCTGAGTTGCGATCCTTGTTCCAGCGGTTTCAAGAGGTTGATAGCGGACGCTAAATCCATGGATTCCAGATAAAACTTCCAACGCGCGTCAAATGCTAATTCTCGACGTCTGGAATCGAAATCCATCAATTCCGAGGCGGGCTTTTCGACACTGCCCATGGCTTCTAAATCGAGCGTCTTCATTCGATTGAAATTTTGCATTTGCGCAAATCGCGGAGCGATCGGTGGACCGAGTTCAATTCGCTCGATTTGTTCGAGAATTGCGCCTGCTCGATAAAGACAATCCAGACTTTCAGGGATCTTTCCTTGCTTTTGGTAAACCTCAGATAGGTTCCAATACAATGAAATCAAATTACGAGCGATAGAAAACTCCTCTGGGTAACTTTGGAAAAGAGGCTCGAGGATGTTTTTTTGTTTTTCGTAAAAGGGGATAGCTTTACTTATCTCCCCGAACTGTTTTTCGATATCTCCAAAGTGACTATAGGTGATTGCTAATTCTAACTGCGCTTGCAAATCGCCTTTGTTTTCTGCAAGCTCCTTCTTCATCTCGAGCATTTTTTCAAATGCGATTCGTGCGGACTCGATATCCTCGCTTGTAGGGGAAGGGGGTTTCGCGAGATATGCAAGGCCAATCCGCTCGTGAGCGGTAGATAGATCCCGTTTGGTCCTGCGCGAATTGGGATCTCTTTGGGCATTGGTCAAAAGTAGATCGAATGCCTTTTTATAATGCTGCAAACGCGTGTCCCACGACTCAGGCTTTTCCCACAAGTCATCCCCACGATCGATCCAGATCCATGCTTCTTGGCTGCGTGCTTTTACTTCCTCAGGATTAATCCATTTTTTCGAACCACGATCGAGTATCTCCTCGGCACGGTTTCGATACTCTTCAGACTTGGTAGGATTGACACCGGCGTACAACCCCGCCAGTTCGCCTAAATTATTGGCTTGGATACTTCTCAATTGGCTGCTAAATTGCCCTGATTGAATCGATGAAATCGCTGCATCCGATTTCTCAAAATAGTCCGCCAATTGCGTGGACGACAAAAAGCGAGACCCGGACACTCCCACTCCATGAAACGCCTCGGCTAGCAACGCAAGCGATTCCTCGTATATTTCGTGATCGAGAGAAGCATTGATCTGGACGACTGCTTCGCCGAGCCTCATCGCTTGCTCATACAATCCCATCGCCTGCTTGTACTGGCGTCGACTGCTCGCTATCTGAGCCAACCG
>VGZN01000411.1 GCA_016872635.1 Planctomycetota bacterium
AGGCTGGTAAAGAGTTTGAAGTCCCGCTCCCCCAGGCCGAGCTGTTTCACACCGACTCGAATGTTGTCCTTGTCGAGCAGTCGCATAACGCAGGACTGACCGTGGTTGGTGGGGATAACCGAGACCCGAAGATCGAGCTCTTTCTCACCAACCGTAATTTTAATACGACCGTCCTGCGGTCGACGGCGTTCGGCGATATCCATGCGGGCCAGAATTTTGATCCGGGAGAGGATCGCACCGAGAAGTCGGCGGGGTGGGCTGTCCCGTTCCACGAGAACACCGTCGATGCGGTAGCGGATTCGAACTCGGTCTTCGAACGGCTCAACGTGAATATCGGATGCTCGAAGCTGGACTGCTTCTTGGATCATTAAGTGTACTAATTTTACGACGGGGGCTGATTCATCGTCCCCACCCTCGTCGCTCCCCATTTTGTCTTCTTCGGTCTCGGTGAAGTCGATCTGGGTGTCGGTAAACTCCTGGAGCATCGAGTCGGCCGATTCTCCTTCGACTTGGCCGTAGTACCTGTTGATTGCTTCCTGGATATGCTCTTGGGGGGCGAGAGCGGTGTCTACTTTTCGGTTGAGGATGAACCGAAGCTTTTCGATGGTTTCGATGTCAAAGGGATCGGAAACTAGAACCTTGATAGTGTCGTTTTCATCACTTACGGGGATGATTTTGTTTTCGCGGGCGACCGATTCGGGGACTAATTGGATCACACTGTCCGGGATTCGAATGGTGGTCAAATCGACGTATTCGAAGCGGTGGAACTCGGCTAACGCCTGGGTGACTTCTTCGCCGGTGGCGTACCCCAGAGAAACCAAGACGTTTCCTACCAGCTTGTCATCCTTTTTGGCGATCGATTTGGCTTCATTGAGCTGTTCCAGGGAAACCGTTCCCCGAGTTAGCAACAAATCGGTAAAATCCCGCACGGGTTGGCCCATGGACTGACTCCGGATGACTAGGACAAGAAAGCATGGATGGGGGACGTTGAGGACATCGGAAAACTGCAAAGATTTTTCCGGCATCCCATCTTCCAGTATATCGCAATTCGAATGGCCCCAACAAACACCTTTCAGCAACTTTCGCAACGTTTTCAATGAAATTAGACCAAGAACAGGGCTGGGCTCTCGTCACCGGAGCTAGTTCAGGAATAGGACAAACAATATCTTCCCATCTCGCGGGTGAGGGGTACCACGTCGTGGTGAATTATTTCCGGGACCCGGAGGGGGCGGAAAGAACACTCGGGCTAGTTCGGCAACAAGGCCGGCGGGGGATTGCGATCGATGCAGACGTCGGCTCAAGCAAGGAAGTGGACGCGATGTTCGAGCAGGTGCAACAAGCCGTGGGTGGCTTGTCGGTTCTCGTCAATAACGCCGGTGTTCAGACTTGGGCCGGCCTGTTGGAACTAGCGGAGGCGGATTTCGATCGTACGATTCGCACGAACCTGAAAGGAACCTTTCTTTGCACGCAACGTGCGGGGCGTCTGATGGCGACCTCGGGTAGCGGGTCGATCGTGAATATTGGTTCGGGCGCTAATCACATCCCATTTCCGAAATTAGCGGATTATTGCGCGAGCAAGGGTGGCATCGAGATGTTGACCAAGTGTGCCGCCACGGAATTAGGGCCGCTGGGGATACGGGTGAACTGCGTCGCCCCGGGAGCCATCGAAAACGAGCGTACGCGAAGCGAGAATCCGGAGTACGCCAAGACATGGGGCGATATCACCCCGCTGCGTCGTTGTGGAACTGCTGAAGATGTCGCTCGCTGCGTGGCTTACTTGTGCTCCAGAAATGCATCTTTCGTCACGGGGCAAACTCTCTATGTCGATGGAGGACTCTGGACTCGCAACCAGTGGCCTTATACCACTTGAGCTCTTAGGAATGAACGCATCCAAAAAGCCCGGTTGGTTCCCCATCTTCGCAGCCCTGTTGACGTTATACATCGTATGGGGTTCCACCTACTTGGCAATTCGAGTGGGCGTTGAGACCTTTCCGCCATTCCTGATGGGTAGCGCTCGCTTCGCAGTTGCCGGTGCCATTCTGCTTCTCTTCCTTTGGTTTAGGCATGGGGTTCGGATTACTCGCAAGCAACTTGTCGATAACGCGATTGGAGGTTTCTTCATGCTCCTCGGCGGAAACGGTCTTGTGTCTTGGGCAGAAGAAAAGATTCCCTCGGGGATGGCCACCCTTGTCATTTCCTTGAATCCGGTATTCTTCGTCCTCGCTGAGTGGATTGTCGCTGCTTTCCAGTCCAGACGAGTTGCAGCAATCGATTCGAGTTCCGGCATCACAAGTCCTCTCGATTTCGCTCGAGATGACTCCATGCAAGCAGCAGATCTAGCGACTAGCACGAGTGTTCCTCCGAGAGGCACTCACCCGAATGGGTGGACCCTTCTGGGACTGGTCGTCGGATTTGCCGGGCTCGTTATTTTGGTTGGGCCAGGCGAGTGGATCCAAGATGAAAATGCGATTGATCCCATGAGAGTCGCTGCATTGGTGATGGCTTGTGTGAATTGGACGATAGGGTCGATGTACATCCGTTACTCAACCAACCCGGCCGAACCTTTTACCGGCGCTGCATTTCAAATGCTGTTCGGTGCTGCTTGGATGCTCGGCGTGAGTTGGCTGGCAGGTGAGTTGGTGTCGTTTCAATGGGCCCAGATCAGTCCTGCATCCTGGTGGTCATGGGTTTACTTGGTAGTCGCAGGTTCACTCATCGGCTACACCTCGTTCGTATGGTTGATGAAGCACACGTCTCCAACCTTGGTATCCACCTACGGTTATGTGAACCCGATGGTGGCTGTATTTCTGGGCTGGTGGATGCTCGGCGAGTCGATTGGCCCCAGGCTCTTGATCGCGTCACTTACCATCATTGTCGGGGTTGCTATGATCTCGTTGGCGAAAGCAAGGTCTGCCCGTGCTACGACACATAGATAATTCAATAACACACCCCGTAATATCCCAACACACAATATCCCAGCACATAATATCCCAGCACAATAGGGCGGCCCATTCCAACGCTTCCGAACGATTAGCTCACGGACAGTTTGGGCTTCACGGCGAAGGCAACCGTCCTGCCAAACCAGCGACTTGCCCGATTTGAGTTCATTGGGGGATCCTGCTTTACCGAGTCAAGTCGAGCACGGGTGGCATGGGGCACCCCAAGGCATCAGAAATAACGCGAAGCAACTCGACTTCATTGATCGTTGCACGGCGATCGTACGCGATGCATTCGGAGAACGCGTTGAGCATGGATCGCTTGGCATCTTCGGTTGCTGTCGCGAGAGTGTCGAGTGCGGAATCGAGAAGCTTTAAGGTGCACGTATCCCGAGCAAGGATCACCGTGCGTTCTTTTGGCGTCCCCCAATCGCTCCATCCGCAATCAAACGCAGCATCGGCATGATCGTTTCCACCGAGGTGCGCGAGCGTCGATAATACAACGGTAAATGCTGAATCGATCTGCTTGGGATCGCTCGAAGCATTGATGGTATTGACCGTCGTCCCGGTACGTTCGGATCGCGAAGTTCCGTTCGAGCGAACTAAGAGGAGATTGGTGATAAATCTCTGGATCGCGTACTCGAAAATAGTCCAGCGACTATCGGCATCGATCAAGGCACGTGCGGTGGTCCTGAGTGTTCCGAATTGTGGGTCCGAAAGTTGATCGAGTGCGGGAAGTGTCATGCAAGCGATGGGTAGCCTTTGTTCGGGCTGGAGCGCATCGGTCTTGGGTAGCAATTGCTCGACGCTCTTGGCTAGGGCCGCGTTGTTGTAGCGTTCGATGATCTTGAGTTGTTCTCCTCGCACGGGATCGCTTTTTGACGCAAGCAGCGACGCGCAAACAATAGTAACCGCGCCATAGGGATCATGGACCTCGGATACCAAATTCGTATCCATCTCTTCGACGAGACGCGACGCTTGTTGCAAATGCTCCTCCATGGGCTTTCCGACGTGGAGAACGGCATCCACGGGACGTTCTTCGAACCGTTCTACTCCTGCAATCGCTGCCTGATGGGCCGACGAAGCGTTCGAGCGTGAAAAGCCCAAGGTGCGAGGATCAACAATATCCTTCTCCGAATGCTCGATAATTTCTGTCGTAGCAAATGTTCCCTGAAAGCTTGGGTCGATACGGCGAATGCGAACCTCGAGAGGTGGGTGGGTTCGAAACCACAGAGCCGCGATGCCTTGGCCAAAAAACATATGGCCAGCTTCTTTGGCATAGACAGACTTCATGACGGATTTCTGTTTCCAGCCTCCGATCCGTTTCAGTGCACCTGCAATTCCCGATGGGTTGCGAGTGAATTGAACGGCCGATGCATCCGCAAGAAATTCGCGTTGCCGGGAAACCGCCGCTTGGATCAGGCTGGCAAAGAAGACTCCTGCATAGCCGATCCCAACGAGTGCCGCACCGGTTGCAAACAATCCAGCAACGATTGCGAATATACCTTTCGCATCGTCCTCATCGCTGGTGGACGATCTGACAGGAATCTCCACAGCCATTCGAAATAGGAAATAGCCGATCAGCGCAATCAGAAGAATCCCATGAAGCAGTCCGATCAGCCGCAAGTTCAATTTCATATCCCCATTCAAGATGTGGCTGAACTCATGGGCGATTACGCCTTGAAGTTCATCGCGGGTCATCGTTTCAACGCATCCGCGAGTGACACCGATCACCGCATTCTGTGGAGTCGTACCTGCCGCGAATGCGTTGATTCCCGTCTCGAGTGGTAGGAGATACACAGGAGGGACAGGAGTACCAGACGCTAGCGCCATTTCCTCAACGACATTAAGAAGGATACGTTCATCGAGGTTTCGGGTGTTGGGCTGGATTTTGATCCCACCAAGTTGGACGGCAACTTTGTTTCCGTCTGAACCCAACTCCCAGGTTTTGTACAAGCTTCCAGATAGGATAACTGCCAAAACACTTCCTACTACCGTGACGAAAATTTTGGGATGCCAGCTAA